>NZ_JBWKDW010000026.1:3493-45620 GCF_056435735.1 Streptomyces sp. NPDC043878 | reverse complement strand
GGGGGGGGTACCGCCCCCCCCCCCCCCCCTTCCCCCCCCCCCCCCCCCCCCCCCCCCCCCCCCCCTGCCGTCACCACTCCGGGCGCCCCGGCGACCGCGCCGTCACCGTCCTCGCGCGCCCGCGCTCACTGCCGTCACGCCGGCTCCACGTCCCGGAGCAGCTGCCCGAAGGCGGCCTCGTCCACCACAGGCGTGCCGAACTGCCGGGCCTTGACCACCTTCGAGGTGTGGGAGTCGGGGTCGTTGGTGACCAGCAGGCTGGTCAGCCGGGACAGGCTCGACGCGACGTGCAGCCCGGCCTCGGTGGCGCGGTCCTCCAGCAGCTCCCGCTCGATCGAGGTGTCCCCCGAGAACGCCACCCGCATGCCCTGTTTGAGTGACTTGCCCTCTTCGTAGCGCCCCGGGTTGGGATAGGGGCATGCGGGCCTTTTGCGTGCCGGGCGCCAACTGGTCGGCCGGTAGCCGCCGTAGCCGCCCGCCTGCTGCCCGATGCGGGGTGTCGCCGGGCGGTCGGCCCACTCGGTCAGCGGCCGGCACTCCAGCAGCGGCAGCCGGACCCCGCCCGCCGCCGCGGCCCGCAGGCTCGGCCGGAATGCCTCGGCCAGGACGCGCGCGTCGTCCAGCGCGTGGTGCGCCCGCTGCTGTACGACGCCGAAGTGGGCGGCCAGCGACTCCAGCTTGTGGTTGGGCAGCGGCAGCCCCAGCTCCTTGGAGAGCGCGATGGTGCACAGCCGCTGCCGCACCGGCACCTCGCGCTCCGCGCGCGCGTACTCCCGGGCGATCATCTGCCAGTCGAAGACGGCGTTGTGCGCGACGAGGACCCGGTCCGCGAGCCGGCCGGCGAACTCCTCGGCGATGTCCGGGAAGAGCGGCGCGCCTTCGAGCGCCTCGCTCGTCAGGCCGTGGATCCACACCGGGCCCGGGTCCCGCTCCGGGTTGACCGTCGTGTACCAGTGGTCCTCGACCTCGCCGCGGGCGTCCAGCCGGTAGACGGCCGCGGAGATGATCCGGTCGTCCCGGGCGAGGCCGGTGGTCTCCACGTCAACGACCGCGTATCCCTTCGGATACGCGGCCGGCCACACCGTGGCGGAGGACGCTGCGGTCGTGAGGTCTTCGAGCATGGTTCCTGAGGATACGGGCCCCGACTGACAGCCCGGTCCCGCACCCGTCCGTCAGGTCCCGGGCGGCGCCCGCCCGTTCGAGTGCCGTGAATGGTGCGAATGTCTGTGCGCGTGGCTATGGACCTTTTCGGCACCCGGTGCGAACGTGCTGCCCGCCCGGCGCGACACCCACGCACGACGACCCCCGTAAGACCACCGCGCACGACCACCGCCGGGAGAGCCGCCGGTGGCGCCCGCCGAGCGGCGTACGGCCGACGGCCGCCGCGGAGGGTGCCGTCGGGACGGACACGGCCCGGTGCACGGACGACGAAGGGCGGTACGGCACATGGCACGCGTACGGTACGGCGCGCGGACCGAGGCGGAGATCGCCGCCGCGCGCACGGCGAGCTCCCGGCTCCCCGACATCTGGTCCACGGGCGTGGTGGCCCTGTGGGAGACCGACCCGGACGCCCTCGCGGCGGTGCTGCCGCCACCCCTCAAACCCACCGGCCGGCCCCTGGTCCGGGTGAACATCAGTCAGGTCGCGCTGCCCGGACAGGCCCTGGGGGCAGGCTCGTTCGCGGTCGCCGCCGCCCACGACGGCGTCGACGGCTGGTACCCGCTGGTCATGCCGATGACCCTGGAACGGGCCCTGACCGGCGGCCGTGAGGTGTTCGGGGAGCCCAAGAAGCTCGGCGAGGTGACGATCGAGCGGGACGGTCTCGTCGTCCGCGCGTCCCTCGCCCGGCACGGCATCGCCTTCGTGGAGGTGCGCGGCGCCACCGACGGCGTGCTGCCGCTGCCGGCGCCCGCCTCCAGGACCGACTTCTACTTCAAGTTCCTGCCCGCGGTGGACGGTTCAGGCTTCGACGTCGATCCGGTCCTGGTGCACTGCGTACGCCGGGAGCGGGTGCGCGCACTCGAACGGGTCACCGGGGACGTCGTCCTGCGCGAGTCGGTGTACGACCCGGTCGCCGACCTGCCGGTGCGCCGGCTCCTCGGGATCACCATCGGCGAGAAGACCAGCGACCAGCGCGGCCGGGTCGCCGAACGGGTGTCCGCCGAGGCCCTGTTGCCGTACATCCACCAGCGCTACGACGATCCCGCGCAGATCCTCGACGCACCGCCCGGGGGGAACGCCTGATGGACCTTCATCCCGGACAGGTGGCCGTCGTCACCGGCGCGGCGAGCGGCATCGGTCTCGCGATGGCACGGCGGTTCGCCGCCGAGGGCCTCACCGTCGTCCTCGCCGACGTGGAGGGGGACGCCCTGGACAAGGCCGCCTCGGACCTGCGCGCGGACGGCGCCGAGGTGCACGCGCGCGTGGTCGACGTCGGTGCCCGCGACCAGGTGGCGGAACTCGCCGACTCCGTCTACGCGACCTGTGGAGCGGTGCACGTCCTGTGCAACAACGCCGGCGTCGGCTCGGGCGCGGAGGGCCGCATGTGGGAGCACGACCCGAACGACTGGGAGTGGGCCTTCGCCGTCAACGTGTGGGGTGTCTTCCACGGCGTCCAGGCGTTCCTGCCGAGGATGCTGGCCGCCGGTGAGCCCGGCCACGTCGTCAACACCTCCTCCGCGGACGGCGGGATCGCCCCGCTGCCCACCGCCTCCGTGTACGCCGTCACCAAGGCGGCAGTCGTCACGATGACCGAGTCGCTGTACGCGCATCTTCGGGCGGAGCACGCGCGCGTGGGCGCGTCCGTCCTGTTCCCCGGCCCGCACATGCTCCGCACGGGCCTGTGGGAGTCGCACCGCAACCGGCCCGCCCGGTACGCCAAACGACGCCCGCGCAGGACCCCCTACCGCAGCCTCGCGCAGTGGGAGACCGCGATGCGGGAGGCCGGGCAGGAGGTGCGTTTCACGCCCGTGGAGGAGGTCGCCGACCTGGTCGTGGACGGTGTCCGCGCGGACCGCTTCTGGCTGCTGCCCGGGAGTGAGCGCAGCGACGACCAGATCAGGGCGCGGGCGCGGTCGATGCTCGACCGGACGAACCCGTCGTATCTCGAACCCTTCATCCTGGACTGAGAGGGGAACGCTGTGACCGGCCAGGACCCGTACCTGATCATCTCCTCCGACTGCCACGCCGGGCTGCCCACCGAGGAGTACCGGCCCTACCTGGACTCCCGCCACCACCGCGCCTTCGACGAGTTCCTCGCCGGGCGCGACCGGCGCCGCGAGGAGATGACCCGGCTCGGCATCCGCAACGAGGCGTTCGCCGACAAGTGGTTCCACGACAACGAGGAGGGCCTGCGCGGCGGCTGGGACGCGGCGCAGCGCGTCAAGGAACTGGACGGCGACGGCGTGGCGGCCGAGGTGGTCTTCCCGGACGCCGACGCCGTGGACAGCCGGACCGCGGCGCCCTTCGGCGTCGGCCTCGGCCTCTCCGGCGACCAGGACCCCGAGCTCGGCATGGCGGGCGCGCGGGCGCACAACCGCTGGCTCGCCGACTTCGTGTCCGAGCACCCCGAACGGCACTGCGGCGTCGCCCTGTTGCCGGTCACCGCCCCCACCGGCCTGGTCGTGGAGGAGGTGTACCGGGCGAAGGAGTCCGGTCTCGGTGCCCTGATGATTCCCGCCATGTGGGTCGACAAGGAGCCGTACCACGACCGGCGTTACGACCCGGTGTGGGCGGCGGCCGCCGAGTGCGGGATGCCGGTGCTCACCCACTCGGGGGCCGCGCCGCGCCACGAGTACGGCGACCACCTGGGGATCTACGTCTCCGAGGTCACCTGGTGGCCGGCCCGGCCGCTGTGGTTCCTGCTCTGGTCCGGCGTCTTCGAACGTCACCCCGGCCTCAGGTTCGGTGTCGCGGAGTCGGGTTGCTGGTGGCTGCCGAACCTGCTGTGGTTCATGGACCGGCTCTACCTGGGCGCGCACGGCGGCAAGAAGCTGTCCCCCTTCGCGGAGTTGCGGCGCCCGCCGCACGAGTACCTCGACCGGCAGGTCTTCGTCTGCGCGACCAACACCAAGCGCCGCGAACTCGCCCAGCGCTACGAGATCGGCGTCGACAACATGCTGTGGGGCAGCGACTTCCCGCACCCCGAGGGCACCTGGCCCGACACGCGCGGCTGGCTGGCCCGCACCTTCCACGACATCCCGGTGGCGGAGACCCGCCGCATGCTGGGCCTGGCGGCGGCCGAGGTGTTCGGCTTCGACACCGAGCGGCTGGCCCCCCTCGCCCGCCGTATCGGCCCCACTCCGGCCGACCTCGGCCAGCCGGACGACCAGGCGGCCGTGGCGGCGTCCTGGGCGCGCTCGCGCGAGGTGGGCCGGCACTGGCTGACCGACCACGACTTCCCGGCGCTGGGGGTGACGCCGTGACCGAGGAGCGGTACACGGTCGTCTCGGCCGACTGCCACGCGGGCGCCGACCTCCTGGACTACCGGCCGTATCTGGAGCGCGCGTACCACGACGCCTTCGACGCGTGGGCGGCGACCTACGTCAACCCCTACGAGGACCTGGTCGCCGACACCGCCGACCGGAACTGGAACTCCGGGCGGCGGCTGGCCGAGCTGGAGGCGGACGGCATCGTCGCGGAGGTGGTGTTCCCCAACACGATCCCGCCGTTCTTCCCGTCCGGCTCCCTGATGGCGCCGGCCCCGACCGCCGCGGAGTTCGAGCGGCGCTGGGCCGGACTGCGCGCCCACAACCGGTGGCTGGCGGACTTCTGCGCGGCGGCGCCGGGCCGGCGCGCGGGCGTCTTCCAGATCCTCCTCAACGACGTGGACGAGGCGGTCCGGGAGATCCGGTGGGCCTCGCGGGCGGGCCTCACGGGCGGCCTGCTGCTGCCCGGCACGCCCCCCGGCTCGGGCCTGCCCGAGCTCTACTCCTCGGTGTACGACCCGATCTGGGCGGTCTGCGAGGAACTGGACGTGCCCGTCAACCACCACGCGGGCTCGGCGTCCCCGCCGCTGGGCGCGGAACCGGCCGCCCGCGCGGTGTTCATGGTCGAGACGACCTGGTTCTCGCACCGCGCGCTGTGGCACCTGGTCTTCGGCGGCGCCTTCCGCCGCCACCCGCGGCTGCGGCTGGTCCTCACCGAGCAGGGTTCGGGCTGGATTCCCGGGGTGCTCGACATGCTGGACTACTACCACGGGCGCATGGTCGCGGCCGCGGAGCGGGCGGTGACGGCGGAGGCCAGGTTCGGGGCGGGCCTCGCCGCCGGCATGGGCCGGCGTCCGTCCGAGGTGTGGCGGGACAACTGCTTCGTCGGCGCCAGCTTCATGCGCCCCCACGAGGTGCCGCTGCGCGGGCGCATCGGCATCGAGAAGATCATGTGGGGCAGCGACTACCCGCACGACGAGGGAACCCATCCCTACTCCCGCGAGGGCCTGCGGTTCGCCTTCGCGGGCGTTCCCCGGGAGGAGGTCGCGGCGATGATCGGGGGCAACGCGGCCCGCGTGTACGGCTTCGACCTGGACCTGTTGGACGCCCGCGCGGCGAAGGTGGGCCCGACGGTGGCGGAACTCGCGGAGCCGTTGGACGAACCGCCCGCGGACGCGACGAGCCCGGCCTTCGCGCGCGGGGCGTCGGTACGGGTCTGGTGAGGATCACCGAGGGGTCCGTGCGTCCTCGGTGCAGGGCCATGGCGTCGGTACGGGTCTGGTGAAGGCCGGCGGCGGTCCGGGCGCCGGTGAGGGTCGGTGCGGCTCCGGTGTCGCGTGGGGTGCGATCCTCCCTGGGTGACGGAACCCACCCACAGCGAGGCGCACAGCGGCGCGCTCGGCTCCCGCCTGAACTGGTTGCGGGCCGCGGTCCTCGGTGCGAACGACGGCGTCGTGTCCACCGCCGGCCTGGTCGTGGGGGTGGCCGGCGCGACGGACGACAGCTCGGCCCTGCTGACGGCCGGCCTGGCGGGTCTGCTCGCCGGGTCGCTGTCGATGGCGGCCGGCGAGTACGTGTCCGTGTCCACCCAGCGCGACTCGGAGAAGGCCGCCCTGGCCCTGGAGAAGCGGGAGTTGCGCGAGCAGCCGGAGGCCGAACTGGAGGAGCTGACCGTACTGCTCCAGGAGCGGGGGCTGTCCCGGGACGTGGCCCTGGAGGCCGCCGTCCAGCTGACCGAACGCGACGCGCTCAGGGCGCACGCGCGCGTGGAACTGGGCATCGACCCCGACGAGCTCACCAACCCGTGGCACGCGGCGTGGGCGAGCTTCCTGGCGTTCACCGCCGGGGCGCTGCTGCCCCTGCTGGCCATCGTGCTGCCGCCGGCGCACCGGCGGGTCGGCGTCACCGTGCTGTGCGTGCTGGCCGCCCTCGTGCTGACGGGCTGGAGCAGCGCGCGGCTGGGCGCCGCGCCCCCCGGCAGGGCGGTGCTGCGCAACGTCGTGGGCGGGGCGCTGGCCATGGGCGTCACCTACGCGGCCGGGACTGCGCTGGGTGCGGCCGGGGTGTAGCGCGGCGCGCCGCGGGTGTCGGCGTACCGTGAAGGGCGCCCGGCCACCCCACGGGCGCACCGGCACAGCTCAGACCGCACGAGAAGGATCCTCGCCATGCGCGCCACCACCATCCACGCCCCGTACGACATGCGCGTGGAGGACGTGCCCGAACCCGTGGTGCAACTGCCCACCGACGCCGTGGTGCGGGTGCTGCGCGCCTGTATCTGCGGCAGCGACCTGTGGGCGTACCGCGGTGAGGCGGTCCGGCAGCCGGGGCAGCGGATCGGGCACGAGTTCCTCGGGATCGTCGAGGAGGCCGGCTCCGAGGTGACCGGTGTGCGCCGGGGGGACCTCGTCGTCGCGCCCTTCATGTGGTCCGACGGCGTCTGCGACTACTGCCGTGAGGGACTCACCACCTCCTGCGAGCACGGCGGCTTCTGGGGCTCCGTCGGTTACGACGGCGGCCAGGGCGAGGCCGTGCGGGTGCCCTTCGCCGACGGCACCCTCGTCCCGCTGCCGCGTGACGCGGCCTCCGACGACCACCTGCTGTCCGCGCTGCTGACCCTGTCCGACGTCATGGGCACCGGCCATCACGCCGCCCTCGGCGCGGGAGTGCGCCCGGGCGCCACCGTCGCCGTCGTCGGCGACGGGGCCGTGGGCCTGTGCGCGGTGCTGGCCGCCAAGCGCCTCGGGGCCGAGCGGATCATCGCGCTGGGCCGCCACCGGGTCCGTACGGACATCGCGCGCCGCTTCGGCGCCACCGACGTCGTCGCCGAGCGCGGGGAGGCGGCCGTCGAGGCCGTGCGTGAACTGACCCGCGGGCAGGGCGCGCACGCCGTCGTCGAGGCCGTCGGCACCGAGCAGTCGATGCGTACGGCGGTCGGTGTCACGCGCGACGGCGGCGCGATCGGTTTCGTCGGCGTGCCGCACGGCAGCGGGACCGGACTGGACCTCGGCGTCCTGTTCGACCGGAACGTGGCGCTGCGCGGCGGGGTCGCGCCGGTCCGTGCGTACATCCCCGAACTGCTGCCCGACATCCTGGAGGGGCGCATCGACCCGTCGCCGGTCTTCGACCTGACGGTGGGGCTGGAGAGCGTGCCCGACGGCTACAAGGCGATGGACGAACGCACCGCGCTCAAGGTCCTGGTGACCACCTGACGTGACGGGCCCGCCGGCTCAGCTCCAGCGGGCGGCGTCCGTCCCCCAGCCTCCCGGTGGCCGGGCCCAGTCGGCGGGCCCGCCGGTGAAGGAGACGGGCGGCAGCGCGTACCGCAGCCGTCCGAGCGGGCTGCCGGTCCCGGACAGCCAGGGACCGGGCCCGTCGTACACCGCGTCCGCCGGTCCCTCCGGCCCGGCTCCGGCGCCGTTCAGCAGCCACCGCGCGGTCCGGGCCAGCGCCACCGCGACGAACCGGCTGCCGCCCTCGTACGACTGCTCGGTCAGCGCCCGCAGGACCGCCGCCGCCAGCAGGTAGCCCGTGCCGTGGTCGAGGGCCTGTGCGGGCAGCGCGCCGGGGCGTCCGGGCGACCCCTCGACGACGGCGATGCCGGTGGCGGCCTGCACCAGGCTGTCGAAGCCGCGCCGCTCGCCCCACGGCCCGTACGCGCCCCACGCCGACAACTGCGCCACGACCACTCCGGGCCGCCGTTCGGCCAGCGCGCGCGGGGACAGCCCGAAGCGGTCCAGGGCGCCCGGCCGGTAGCCGGTGACGACCACGTCCGCCCGCGCGAGCAGTTCCTCGAAGACGCTCCGGTCGGCGACCAGGTCCAGCGTCGCGGAGCGTTTCCCGAACCCCGTGTCGGCGTGCTGGTCGGGGAGTTCGGGCAGCCGGGGCGGGTCCACGCGCAGCACGTCCGCGCCGAGCAGGGCGAGCGTGCGGGTCGCGACCGGGCCCGCCACGACCCGGGTCAGGTCCAGCACCCGCAGCCCGGCAGCGGGCAGCAGGGGAGCGTCTGCGACGGGCGCCGGCACGCGCGCGGGTGCGGAGTCCAGCCGGTGTCGCTCCACCAGCGGCCGCTCGGCGACGGCGGCGGCCTGGGCGTGCGCGGCCCACTCCGCGGGCGTGCGCAGCGCCACGGCGAGGCCCCCGGCCGCGTGGACGGCGTCCTCGACCTCCGGGGCGGTCCGTTCCGCGAGGGCCCCCTCGAACGAATCCGCCCGGTCCCCGGGCAGGCCGAGCGCCGACAGGAGCCGGGCCCGGTGGTGCGGGTAGTTGGCGTGCGTCCGCACCCAGCCGTCCGCCGTCCGCCAGAAACCGGACAGCGGGGCGAAGGCGACCGGCGCGCGTCCGTCGACCAGCAGGTGCCGTTCGCTGACGAACGCCGTGGCCACCGCCCCGTCGTCCACCCGCACCCGGGGCATCTCGGCGAGGCCGGCCCGGCGCGCGCCCAGTTCGGCCGCGGCCAGCGCGCACGCGGCCACGCAGGCCCGCGCGAGGCCCCGTACGGGAAGGCGCCCTTCGAGAGCGCCCTCCCGCGTCACGGCGGACACCCGCGCGACGAGCGCGGGGTCGCCGCCCACCGCGGACCAGGCGAACGCGATATCGGTCATGACTACATCATGCAGTATTGACTGAATCAATATACGGACCGATGTACGGACCTACGTGATCAGCGCACCGCGTCCAGAGCGTTGACGATGCCGAACCCGTAGAAACCGTTGACCCGCTTGACGCCCTTGCACACGGCGTCCTGCGTGCCGTCGCCGTCCTGGTCGTAGGACGCCGGGCAGCCGGGGTTGTCCGCCTGCGCCTTCAGTAGCAGCTGCAACTGGGCCGGGCTCGCGTACGGGTGCGTCGACTTCAGCAGCGCCGCGACGCCCGCGGCGTGCGGCGAGGCCATCGAGGTGCCCTGGAGGAAGCCGTACGCGCCGTTCGGCAGCGTGGACAGGATGCGGCCGTCCTTCGAGGGCGTGTCCGGGATCTGGTAACGCCGGTCGCCACCCGGTGCCGCGACGTCGATGACGCCCTTGCCGTACGAGGAGTAGTACGACTTGACGTTGTCCACGCCCGTCGCGCTGACCGTGACGACACCCGGCAGCTGGGTCGGCACGTCGAAGCACTCGTGCGGGTCGACGGTCCGCTCGGAGGGCGTGCCGTCGTCGGGGCTGCTGGCGTCGGTGACCGCGTCGGAGTCCAGGTCGTCGGCGGAGTTGCCCGCGGACGCGAGGTTCAGGGTGCCCCGGTGCTGGGCGTACAGCTGGGCCCTGTTGACCGCGTCAACGATGGCCCGCTGGTCGGGGTCGTCCATGCAGTTGTACAGCCACGGGTCCACGTAGTAGCTGTTGTTGGTGATCTCGACGCCGTGGTCGGCGGCGAACACGAAGGCGCAGACGACGCTCTCCGGGTAGAAGAGGCCGTTATCCGGGTCGCTCACCTTGATACCGGCGACCTTCACACCCGGGGCCACGCCCGCGACGCCGATGCCGTTGCGGGCGGCGGCTATCTCACCGGCGACGTGCGTGCCGTGGTAGTCCGCCGCGGTGTACGGACGCCAGGCGCCCGCACTGGTGTCCGCGACACCGCCGACGCAGTTCGCGGACTGTCCGGCGGAGAAGTTCGGGGCGAGATCGGGGTGGGTGTCGTCGACGCCGGTGTCGATCACGGCGACGGTCACCCGGCGGCTGCCCGGGTTGATCGTGGCGGCCTTGTCGGCGCCGATCGCGCGCAGGTCCCACTGGTCGGCCTCCAGGGGCTCGCCCTCGCCCGCCGTGGCGGAGGCGCTCGCCACCCTCGCGGCCTGCGCCTTCGACAGGACCTGCGCCGCGCCCTCCTCGGTCGTGCCGGCGGCGGCCAGCGGGGCGGTGCGGGTGGCGCCCGCCGACTGCACCCCGCGCACGGCGCGGATCCGTGTGCCGAAGTCGGGGTCGGCCGAGTGCACGACGATCACCCCGATCCTGTCGTACGTCACGACGACCGTGCCGCCGGCCGCGGCCACCGCCTTCTTCACCGACTCGATCGTGCGGTGGTCCACCGTGGTGTTGACGACGTACGCCAGGCTGGGCGCGTCCGCGGTCTGCGCCGTCTCCTGCGCGCGCGGGGCGGCCGAGGCCGCCGCCGGCAGGAAGCCGAACGAGGCCGTGAGCGACAGCACGACAGGCACGGCGAGCGCGAGGCGGCGGCTGGAACGCAGATGAGCCATGGGGTCTCCACATCATCCGGAAACGAAAAGCTGCCCTCGGCACAGGTGGCGCGTGGGCAGGTACATGACGGGTGGTGCAGCCCGAAGCTATCCCCCTCGGCCGCTGGCCAGCAATGACTTCCCTGAGGTGACTTCGGAAACAGGGCACGGGAGTTGAACCGGTCCCCACCTCGCGCCGTGACCTCCGACAGGGAGCGCGGACTCGCGCCCCCGTCCACCGACGCACCCGTGTCCGCAACGCGAGGAGACTCCGTGGCCACCGACGCACCGCCCCCCTCGAAAGAGCAGCACGCACCACCCTCCGCGGAGGAGTACACCGAGGTGCACGCGAGCGCGGAGTTCGCCGAACTGCGCCGCACCCAACGCTCCTTCGCCTTCCCGCTGACCTTCGCCTTCATCGCCTGGTACCTGCTGTACGTACTGCTGTCGAACTACGCGGGCGACTTCATGGGCACCAAGGTGGGCGGCAACATCAACATCGCGATGGTCCTCGGCCTCGCCCAGTTCCTCACCACGTTCCTCATCGCCTGGTGGTACGCGCGACACGCCGCCGCCAAGCTCGACCCCAAGGCGGAAGCCATCAAGTCCCGGATGGAGAACGGCGCATGAGCCCCGCGATCACCCTGGCCGCCGGCGAGGCGAGCGAGCACCGCACCCTGATCATCATCCTGTTCTCGGTGTTCGTCGCCGCGACCCTCGTCATCACCGTCTGGGCCGGCCGCCAGACCAAGGACGCCGCCGACTTCTACGCGGGCGGACGGCAGTTCACCGGTTTCCAGAACGGCCTGGCCGTCTCCGGCGACTACATGTCCGCCGCGTCCTTCCTCGGCATCGCGGGCGCCATCGCCCTGTTCGGCTACGACGGCTTCCTCTACTCGATCGGCTTCCTGGTCGCCTGGCTGGTCGCCCTGCTGCTGGTCGCCGAACCGCTGCGCAACTCCGGCCGCTACACGATGGGTGACGTACTGGCGTACCGGATGCGCCAGCGGCCCGTCCGCACGGCGGCCGGCACCTCCACCATCGTCGTGTCGATCTTCTACCTGCTGGCCCAGATGGCGGGCGCCGGCGTCCTGGTGTCCCTGCTGCTCGGCATCACCAGCGACGCCGGCAAGATCGGCATCGTCGCGCTGGTCGGCGTCCTGATGATCGTGTACGTCACGATCGGCGGCATGAAGGGCACCACCTGGGTCCAGATGGTCAAGGCCGTGCTGCTGATCGCCGGCGCCCTGCTGCTGACCTTCCTGGTCCTGCTGAAGTTCGACTTCAACGTCTCCGACCTGCTCGGCTCGGCCGCCGACAACAGCGGCAAGGGCGCGGCCTTCCTGGAGCCCGGTCTCAAGTACGGCGCGACCGGCACCACCAAGCTCGACTTCCTCTCCCTCGGCATCGCCCTGGTCCTCGGCACCGCGGGCCTGCCGCACATCCTCATCCGCTTCTACACCGTCCCCACCGCCAAGGCCGCCCGTAAGTCGGTCATCTGGGCCATCGGCCTGATCGGCGCCTTCTACCTGATGACCCTCGCCCTCGGCTTCGGCGCCGCCGCGCTGATCAAGCCGGACGAGATCGTCGCCTCCAACAAGGCGGGCAACACCGCCGCGCCGCTGCTCGCCCTCCACCTCGGCGGTGTCGACTCCGACTGGGGCGCGATCCTCCTCGCCACCATCTCGGCGGTCGCCTTCGCCACCATCCTCGCGGTCGTCGCCGGCCTGACCCTGGCCTCGTCCTCCTCCTTCGCCCACGACATCTACGCGAACGTCATCAAGAAGGGCACGGCCACCGAGAAGCAGGAGATGACCGCGGCCCGCTACGCGACCGTCGGCATCGGCGCCGTCTCCATCCTGCTGGGCGCCCTCGCCCGCGACCTGAACGTGGCCGGCCTGGTCGCCCTCGCCTTCGCGGTCGCCGCCTCCGCCAACCTGCCGACGATCCTCTACAGCCTCTTCTGGAGGCGGTTCACCACCTCCGGAGCCCTGTGGTCGATCTACGGCGGACTGGTCACCGCGGTCGGCCTGGTGCTGTTCTCGCCGGTCGTCTCGGGCAAGCCCACGTCCATGTTCCCCGACGTCGACTTCCACTGGTTCCCGCTGGAGAACCCCGGCATCGTCTCGATCCCGGTCGGTTTCCTGCTCGGCGTCCTCGGCACCCTGCTGTCCAAGGAGGAGCCGGACACGGCGAAGTACGCGGAGCTGGAGGTACGGTCCCTGACCGGCACCGGAGCGCACTGAGCACCCCGGCCGGCAGCACCCCGGGCGCGGCCGTCTCGAAGGGATCCACGGCCCGGCCGCGCCCCACCTCGTGTGGTCGGCCCCTGACCCTGTCGGAGGAGTCACGTAGGCTCGCAGATGAGACAGGACATGCGAGCCGCTACGAGGGAGGGGGCCCACAGTGCTCATCGACACCTACGGCCGGGTGGCCACCGACCTGAGGGTCTCACTGACCGACCGGTGCAACCTGCGCTGCACCTACTGCATGCCCGAGGAGGGACTGCAGTGGCTCGCCAAGCCGGACCTGCTCACCGACGACGAGATCGTCCGGCTGATCGACATAGCCGTCACCTCCCTCGGCATCCGGGAGGTCCGGTTCACCGGCGGTGAACCCCTGCTGCGTCCGGGCCTGGTCGGCATCGTCGAGCGGGTCGCCGCGCTGGAGCCGCGCCCCCAGATGTCGCTGACCACCAACGGCATCGGCCTCAGGCGCACGGCCGCCGCCCTGAAGGCGGCCGGCCTGGACCGGGTCAACGTCTCGCTGGACACCCTGCGCCCCGACGTGTTCAAGACCCTCACCCGCCGGGACCGCCACAAGGACGTCCTGGAGGGCCTGGACGCCGCCCGGGACGCGGGCCTGACCCCGGTCAAGGTCAACTCCGTGCTGATGCCGGGGCTGAACGCGGACGAGGCCCCCGACCTGCTGGCCTGGGCGGTCGAGCACGCCTACGAACTGCGCTTCATCGAGCAGATGCCGCTGGACGCCCAGCACGGCTGGAAGCGCGACGGCATGATCACCGCGGGCGACATCCTGGCCTCCCTGCGTACCCGGTTCGACCTCGTCCCCGAGGGCTCCGAGGAGCGCGGTTCGGCCCCCGCCGAACGCTGGATCGTCGACGGCGGACCGCACCGCGTAGGCGTCATCGCCTCCGTCACCCGGCCGTTCTGCGCGGCCTGCGACCGCACCCGCCTCACGGCCGACGGCCAGGTGCGCACCTGTCTGTTCGCCCGCGAGGAGACCGATCTGCGCGCCGCCCTGCGCTCCGACGCCTCCGACGAGGACATCGCCCGCGTCTGGCGGCTGGCGATGTGGGGCAAGAAGGCCGGCGCCGGCCTGGACGACCCGTCGTTCGTGCAGCCGGACCGGCCGATGTCGGCGATCGGCGGCTAGCGCACAGCCCGGTCCGAGTCCGCTCCGGGGCCGGTTCGGGCCGGTCGGTTCGGGGCCGGATCGGTTCGGGTTCGGGGTCTTCGGGTCAGGACGCGGTGGGCGCTTCCCACTCCGCGAACCTGACGACGTCCTTCAGGAACCCCCGTACGTCGAGGAACCGGGACAGGTGCTCCCGGTGCTCCTCGCACGCCAGCCACGTCTTGCGCCGCTCCGGCGTGTGGATCTTCGGGTTGTTCCACGCGAGGACCCACTCGGCGTCGGCACGGCAGCCCTTGGCGGAACAGATCGGGGTCTCGTCACTCACGGGTTCGACTCACAGACAGGGGTGCGCGGCACGCGATACGCGGCGGAGAAGTCGGTGAACAAGGCGACGCCGAGCAGCCACGGGGGGAGCTGCCCGGCGTCGGTCTGTCGCTCCGACGGGGGATGCGGAGCGCCTACGAAGTATGTCACGGGTAACCCGCCGCCCGGCACTGGAACAACATGATTGATCTGAGCTTTTCTTGAGCTTTGTGCGGAGTCGACTTCCGTTTGCGCACCCTCCACAAAGGGGTCACAAGGGGGCCTGTGAAGATCACGTCCGGTCGTTCGGAGCGCTCCGCGAGGACGCTCCGGGATCACTCACGGCGTCCTCCGAAGAGGGCGCCGTGCCCCTTTCGTCCGGCCGCGACGAACTGATCCGGCCACCGACCGGAAGGGCGGGCGGCGTCCCCAGCCGGCTCGCCGCGCTCACGAAGGTCGAGGGGAGCGACGGCGCGTTCTCCCGGCCCGCGTTGGCGATCACCACGGAGATGTAGGGCAGGACCGCTCCGAGCACCAACGCCACGATGGCGACGTGCCGTTCGACGTTCCAGAGCGCTACGGCGAGGATGACCGACAGCGTGCGGATCGACATGGAGATGACGTACCGGCGCTGACGTCCGCGCACGTCCTCCTGGAGCCCCGTGCGGGCCCCGGTGATCCGGAACACCTGAGCGGCGCCGTCACCATGCTGCTTCCGCATCACAATCCACCATCCACCCGCGTCGGACTCGCCCGGCCCGTCGGCACACGCCCCCGGAGGGGAGGTGGGACCTGGACCGCTTCCACGGTACGCCGCACCTGCGCCGCCTACGAGACCGGGGCACCCACGGTCCGGGCAACGGGTCTGCGCCGGGCTGTGTAGTGCCGGACGCCGGATGGCCGTACCCGGCATGCGCCGTGGCGCGGACGGTCCGAGACTTGGCGTAGTGCTCACGTGGAGCCGTATGAGGAGGCAGGCATGGGCTGGTTGTGGGCGATCATCGTCGGGTTCGTGCTGGGGCTGATCGCGAAGGCGATCCTCCCGGGCAAGCAGCACAGCCCGCTCTGGCTGACGACGATCTTCGGCATGCTGGGCGCCGTCGCCGGCAACGCGCTCGCCCGCGCCTTCGGCGTGGAGGCCACCGCCGGCATCGACTGGACCCGGCACCTCTTCCAGTTGGTGGCCGCGATCATCATCGTCGCCGTGGGCGACATGGCGTACATGGCGGTCCGCGGCAACAGGCAGCGCGCCTGACGGGACGGACCGGACGGACACGACGAGGGGGCGGCCTCCCCGAAACGGGAGACCGCCCCCTCATCCGTGCGAGAGGCCCTAAACCCCGGTGACCTCGACCGCGGCCAGGTTCTTCTTGCCGCGGCGCAGCACCAGCCACCGCCCGTGCAGCAGGTCCTCCTTGGCGGGGACCGCGTCCTCGGCGGCGACCTTGGCGTTGTTCACGTAGGCGCCGCCCTCCTTGACCGTGCGGCGCGCGGCCGACTTGCTGGCCACCAGACCGACCTCGGCGAACAGGTCGACCACCGGACCGAGCTCGGCCACCCGCACGTGCGGCACCTCGGAGAGGGCCGCGGTCAGCGTCCGCTCGTCGAGCTCCGCCAGCTCGCCCTGGCCGAACAGCGCCCTGGACGCGGCGATCACCGCGGCCGTCTGCCCCGCGCCGTGCACCAGCGTGGTCAGCTCCTCGGCCAGCGCCCGCTGCGCGGCCCGTGCCTGCGGCCGCTCCTCGGTCTGCCGCTCCAGCTCCTCCAGCTCCGCACGGGAGCGGAAGGACAGGATGCGCATGTACGTGGAGACGTCCCGGTCGTCCACGTTCAGCCAGAACTGGTAGAACGCGTACGGCGTCGTCATCTCCGGGTCGAGCCAGACGGCGCCGCCCTCGGTCTTGCCGAACTTGGTGCCGTCCGCCTTGACCATCAGCGGCGTCGCCAGACAGTGCGCCTGGGCCTGAGGCTCCAGCCGGTGGATCAGGTCGAGGCCCGCGGTGAGGTTGCCCCACTGGTCGCTGCCGCCCTGCTGGAGCGTGCAGCCGTACCGTCGGTACAGCTCCAGGAAGTCCATGCCCTGGAGCAGCTGGTAGCTGAACTCGGTGTAGCTGATGCCCTCCTGCGACTCCAGGCGCCGGGCGACGGAGTCCTTGGTCAGCATCTTGTTGACCCGGAAGTGCTTGCCGATGTCCCGCAGGAACTCGATCGCGGACAGACCGGCCGTCCAGTCCAGGTTGTTGACCATCACCGCGGCGTTCTCGCCCTCGAAGGACAGGAACGGCTCGATCTGCCCGCGCAGCCGGGTCACCCAGTTCGCGACGGTCTCCGGGTCGTTCAGCGTGCGCTCCGCGGTGGGCCGGGGGTCGCCGATCTGGCCGGTCGCCCCGCCCACCAGCGCCAGCGGGCGCAGGCCCGCCTGCTGGAGGCGGCGCATGGTGAGCACCTGCACCAGGTGACCGACGTGCAGGCTGGCCGCGGTCGGGTCGAAACCGCAATAGAACGTGACGGGACCGTCCGCGAGCGCCTTGCGCAAAGCGTCCTCGTCGGTGGACAGGGCCCACAGCCCACGCCACTTCAGCTCGTCGACGATGTCCGTCACGGTTCTCGTATCTCCTCGGATGACTTTCGGGCGGTCGGCTGACAGCCGACTACGAGGTTATACGCCCTGGCTGACAGAGCTCATATTGAAATCGGGGATGCGCAGCGCGGGCATCGCGGCCCTGGTGAACCAGTCGCTCCACTCCCTCGGCAGGGTCTTCTCCGTCCGGCCCGCCTCGGTCGCCCGGCCCAGCAGGTCGACCGGCGACTCGTTGAACCGGAAGTTGGTGACCTCGCCGCTCACCTCGCCGTTCTCGACCAGGTAGACGCCGTCCCGGGTCAAGCCGGTGAGCAGCAGCGTCGCCGGGTCGACCTCGCGGATGTACCAGAGGCAGGTCAGCAGCAGCCCGCGCCCGGTGCTCGCGACCATGTCCTCCAGGGAGCGGTCCTCGCCGCCGGTCAGGATCAGGTTGTCGATCGCCGGCGCCACCGGCAGGCCGGTGAGGGCCGCGCCGTGCCGGCTGGTCATCAGACCGGCCAGCTCGCCCTCGCGCACCCAGTCGGTGGCCGTGAGCGGCAGCCCGTTGTCGAACACCGACTGGTCGCCGCCGGAGGAGTGCGCGAGCACGAACGGCGCGGACTCCAGGCCCGGCGCGTGCGGGTCGCTGCGCAGGGTCAGCGGCAGCTCGGTGAGCCGCTCGCCGACACGCGTGCCGCCGCCGGGCTGGGAGAAGACCGTACGGCCCTCCACCGCGTCCCGGCCCGACGCCGACCACATCTGGTAGATCAGCAGGTCCGCGACGGCCGTCGGCGGCAGCAGCGTCTCGTACCGGCCCGCCGGCAGGTCGATCCGCCGCTCGGCCCATCCGAGGCGTACGGCCAGTTCCGCGTCCAGCGAGGCCGGATCGACGTCCTTGAAGTCCCGCGTGGAGCGCCCCGCCCACGCCGACCGCGTCCGGTCGGGGGACTTGGCGTTGAGCTCCAGCGTGCCGTTGGGCTGGTCGTGCCGCAGGCGCAGCCCGGTCGACGTACCGAGATAGCTGCTGACCAGTTCGTGGTTGGCGAAGCCGTACAGCTCGCGGCCGCCCGCACGCGCGCGGGCGAACGCCTCGCCGAGTGCCGGGGCGAAGTCGCCGAACACGGCGGAGGTGGTCTCGGCGGGCGGTTCCGTGAAGTCGGGCGCCTGAGGCACCCCCGTCACCAGTGGCTGCGCGTCCTCGGCGGGGCCGGCGGAGCGCGCGGCGGCCTCGGCCGCCCGCACGAGCGGCTCCAGCTCGTCGGTGGTCACGGCCGAACGGGAGACGACACCGGAGGCGGTGCCCTCCTTGCCGTCGACGGTGGCGATGACCGTGAGGGTGCGCCCGCGCGTGACACCGTTGGTGGTCAGCGCGTTGCCCGCCCAGCGCAGGTTCGCGGTGGACTGCTCGTCGGCGATCACCACGCAGCCGTCGGCCCGGGACAGTTCGAGGGCGCGCTCGACGACCTCGTGCGGCTTGGGGGTACGCGCGCTCATCGGCCGGCCTCCTGCGTGGTGTTCAGAATGTTGACGCCCTTGAAGAGGGCGGACGGGCAGCCGTGCGAGACCGCGGCGACCTGGCCGGGCTGGGCCTTGCCGCAGTTGAAGGCGCCGCCCAGGACGTACGTCTGCGGGCCGCCCACCGCGGCCATGGAACCCCAGAAGTCGGTGGTGGTCGCCTGGTAGGCCACGTCCCGCAGCTGTCCGGTGATCCGCCCGTTGTCGATCCGGAAGAAGCGCTGACCGGTGAACTGGAAGTTGTAGCGCTGCATGTCGATCGACCAGGACCGGTCGCCGACGACGTAGATCCCGCGGTCGACCCCCCCGATCAGGTCCTCCGTGGACATCCCGGCCGGGTCCGGCCGCAGCGACACGTTGGCCATGCGCTGCACCGGCACGTGCGCGGGGGAGTCGGCGAACGCGCACCCGTTGGAGCGCTCGAACCCGGTCAGCCTCGCGATCCGCCGGTCCAGCTGGTAGCCGACGAGCGTGCCGTCCTTCACCAGGTCCCAGGACTGTCCCTCGACGCCCTCGTCGTCGTAGCCGACGGTCGCCAGGCCGTGCTCGGCGGTGCGGTCACCGGTGACGTTCATCAGCTCGGAGCCGTACCGCAGTTTCCCCAGCTGGTCGAAGGTGGCGAAGGAGGTGCCGGCGTAGGCGGCCTCGTAACCGAGCGCGCGGTCCAGCTCGGTGGCGTGACCGATGGACTCGTGGATGGTCAGCCACAGGTTGGACGGGTCGACCACGAGGTCGTAGAGACCTGCCTCGACGCTCGGGGCCCGCATCTTCTCGGCGAGCAGCTCGGGGATCTGCTCCAGCTCGCTCTCCCAGTCCCAGCCGGTGCCCGTGAGGTACTCCCAGCCGCGGCCCACCGGCGGCGCGACGGTCCGCATGGAGTCGAACTCGCCGCTCGACTCGTCGACCGACACGGCGGTCAGCTGCGGATGCAGCCGCACCCGCTGCTGCGTGGTCACGGTCCCCGCGGTGTCGGCATAGAACTTGTTCTCGTGCACGGTGAGCAGTGAGGCGTCGACATGGTTGACGCCGTTCGCCGCCAGCAGCCGCGCGCTCCACTCCGCGAGCAGCCCGGACTTGTCCTCGTCGGGCACGGAGAACGGATCGGTCTCGTACGACGAGATCCACGTCCGGTCGGCGTGCACGGGCTCGTCGGCCAGTTCCACCCGCTCGTCGGAACCGGCCGCCTTGATCACCTGCGCGGACAGCTTCGCCATCGCCACGGCCTGCGAGGCGACCCGGGCGGCGGCGTCCATCGTCAGATCCACCCCGGAGGCGAAGCCCCACGTACCGCCGTGCACGACCCGCACCGCGTACCCGAGGTCGGTGGTGTCCGACGACCCGGCGAGCCGCGCGTCCCGCAGCCGCCAGGACGCGCTGCGCACCCGCTCGAACCGGAAGTCGGCGTGCTGCGCGCCGAGGGCACGCGCGCGGGCGAGAGCGGCGTCGGCGAGGGCGCGCAGGGGTAGGGCCGTGAAGGCTTCGTCGATGGTATGAGACACGGAGGTCTCTCCTTGTTGTCGTGACCTGTGACCTGTGGTTGCCCCGATCATGTCGCGCGGGCGGGCCCGCGGACCACACGTTTGGGTCGGCGACCGGCAACTTTCTGTAGGGACCCGACAGTGAGTCCCCACAGCCACTGTCGGTGCCCGATTCTTCGTCGGCGGTTCGGGACCGATAGGTTTTTGAGGAAGCCGCCTGTCACCCAGCTGTCCGGGCGGGTGCGTCTGACCGCTATCGAAAGGGTGATCTGTTGAGCCGCTCGGTTCTCGTCACCGGAGGCAACCGGGGCATCGGCCTCGCCATCGCCCGCGCGTTCGCCGACGCCGGCGACAAGGTCGCGATCACATACCGCTCGGGTGAGCCGCCGGCCGCCCTCGTGGAGCTCGGCTGCCTTGCAGTCAAGTGCGACATCACCGACACCGAGCAGGTGGAGCAGGCCTACAAGGAGATCGAGGCCGAGCACGGCCCGGTCGAGGTCCTGATCGCCAACGCGGGCATCACCAAGGACCAGCTCCTGATGCGCATGTCCGAGGAGGACTTCACCTCGGTCCTCGACACCAACCTCACCGGCACCTTCCGCGTCGTCAAGCGCGCCAACCGCGCGATGCTGCGCGCCAAGCGGGGCCGCGTGGTCCTCATCTCGTCGGTCGTCGGGCTGTACGGCGGCCCCGGCCAGGCGAACTACGCCGCCTCCAAGGCCGGCCTGGTCGGGTTCGCCCGGTCCCTCGCGCGCGAGCTGGGCTCGCGCAACATCACCTTCAACGTCGTCGCGCCCGGTTTCGTCGACACCGACATGACCAAGGCGCTCACCGACGAGCAGCGCGAGACCATCGTGAAGCAGGTACCGCTCGGCCGGTACGCGCAGCCCGAGGAGGTCGCCGCGACGGTGCGGTTCCTCGCCTCGGACGACGCCTCGTACATCACTGGAGCCGTCATTCCCGTTGACGGCGGACTGGGAATGGGTCACTGATCACCATGAGCGGAATCCTCGAGGGCAAGCGCGTCCTGATCACCGGTGTGCTGACGGAGTCCTCCATCGCCTTCCACACCGCCAAACTGGCCCAGGAGCAGGGCGCGGAGATCATCCTCACCGCGTTCCCGCGGCCCACGCTGACCGAGCGCATCGCCAAGAAGCTCCCCAGGCCCACCAAGGTCATCGAGCTCGACGTGACGAACGACGAGCACCTCGGCCGTCTCGCCGACATCGTCGGCGAGGAACTCGGCGGTCTCGACGGCGTCGTCCACTCCATCGGCTTCGCGCCGCAGGACGCGCTCGGGGGCAACTTCCTCAACACCCCGTTCGAGTCGGTCGCCACGGCCATGCACGTCTCGGCGTTCTCCCTGAAGTCGCTCACCATGGCCTGCCTGCCGCTGATGCAGAACGGCGGCTCGGTCGTCGGCCTCACCTTCGACGCGTCCTTCGCCTGGCCGCAGTACGACTGGATGGGCCCGGCCAAGGCCGCCCTGGAGGCCACCAGCCGTTACATGGCGCGTGACCTGGGCAAGCAGAACATCCGCTGCAACCTGGTCTCGGCGGGCCCGCTCGGCTCGATGGCCGCCAAGTCCATCCCCGGCTTCAGTGAGCTGGCCTCCGTGTGGGACAACCGCGCCCCGCTGGAGTGGGACCTCAAGGACCCGGAGCCGGCCGGCAGGGGTGTCGTCGCCCTGCTGAGCGACTGGTTCCCGAAGACCACCGGCGAGATCGTCCACGTCGACGGCGGGCTGCACGCCGTCGGTGCGTGACCGCTGCCGTACCGGCTCAGGCCGACCGTTCGAGGGCCCGCGTCCAGCTGGACGCGGGCCCTCGGCGTGTCACCCGGTCGGCCCACCCGCCGGGCGGGAGCGCGGTGCGCACCGGCACCCTGGAGAAAGCGTCCCTCGCGTGTTCCCCCTCCCCAGTACGGCCGAGGAGGTCCCCTTGTGCGCCTGTCCCGCAGTCTGGCCTCAGTGACCGTCGCCGTCGCGCTCGTGATGTCCCTGCCGTACGAGGCGATCCCGCACGCGCGCGTGCGCGTCGGCGGATCGCATCCCCCGGAGCCCTTCGGCGCCGCGTGCCGCACCAGTGTCCTCGGCTCCCACGTGGTCGCCTACTGCCACAACCCCTATGTCGACACCGACCGGGTGAGTCTGCACGTCGAGTGCGACCGCTGGTGGGACCTGGACACCGACAGCGCCCCGGTGGACGCCGGGCCCGCGACGACCGTACGGCTCACCGGGCGCTGCTGGAAGGAGGTCGCCTCGGCGTGGGTCAGCCACCAGCGGCGGGCGAGCTGAGCCGGCCCGGGCGGCACCGCAGCGGATAGCCGGCGCCCTCCGCCGCGGCCGCCGCCCCGTCGCCCGCGCGGATCGCGTCGACGAGCCGCGCGTGGTCCATGTGGGTCTCCGGCGTCAGCTCCTCGCCGACGTCCGCGCGCAGCCAGTCCCGCAGCACCTCGCCCAGGTCGGCGTACATCGCCGTCATCACGTCGTTGTGGGACGCCGCCACCACCGCCAGATGAAAGGTCGCGTCCGCGGCCACGAACGCCTCCCTGTCACCCGACTCCCAGGCATCCTCCCGCCGTACGAGGAGGGTGTCGAGCTGCTTGAGGTCCTTCTCGGTGCGCCGCTCCGCGGCCAGGCGCGCGGCCGTCGACTCCAGTGTGGAGCGCAGTTCCGCGATGTGCCGCGGGTCCGCGTCGGCGAACCGGCGGTGCATCACGCCGGCCAGTTCGCTGGTGGCCGCGACGTAGGTGCCGGAGCCCTGGCGGATGTCCAGCAGGCCGTTGTGCGCGAGTGCGCGGACGGCCTCGCGGACGGTGTTGCGTGCGACGCCCAGCTGCTCGACCAGCTCGGGTTCCGTCGGGATCCGGGAGCCGACCGGCCACTCGCCCGCGGTGATCTGGTTCCGCAGCGCGGCGATGACCTGTTCGGACAACGCCGAGCGGCGGGGATGGCTCAGAGGCATGGCACACCTTCGCACGGGCGGGGCCGGAGCGGGCGGCCTCGGGATGGACAACCAATCATCCCATGATTCTATGATGGTCCCCATGGCACGTGAGGAGACCCGGACCACGACGTCCGCACCCGGCGCCGTCCCGGTGGCGCGCAGGACCCCCGAACCCACCCCGCGCGCGGGGACGGCGAAGTGGACGACGAGACTGCTCGTCGTCGGCATCGTGCTGTCCGCGCTCAACCTGCGGCCCGCCATCACCAGCCTCGGCGCCCTCCTCGAAGAGGTCCGCGACGGCCTCGGCATGAGCGGCGGCGTCGCCGGGCTCCTCACCTCCGTGCCCCCGCTCTGCTTCGCCGTGTTCGGCGTCACCGCACCCCGGCTCGCCCGCCGCTTCGGGGCCGGCGCGGTGGTCTGCGCCGGCATGGCCGCCATCACCGCCGGCCTGCTCATACGCCCCTACGCGGGCGGTACGGCCGGCTTCCTGGCCGGCAGCGCCCTCGCGCTCATGGGCATCGCGGTCAGCAACGTCCTGATGCCCGTCATCGTCAAGCAGTGGTTCCCGGACCGGGTCGGCTCCATGACCGGCCTGTACTCGATGGCCCTCGCTCTCGGCACCGCGTCCGCGGCCGCGGTGACCGTGCCCATGACGAGGGCGCTCGGCGGCAGTTGGCAGTCGGGCCTGGCCGTCTGGGCGGCCCTCGCGGCAGCGGCCGTACTGCCCTGGATCCCGTTCGTACGACACCGGGCCGCCGCGCCCGCCGAGCGGCCGGCGGGGCGTCGTCCGGCCGGGCACGACGAGGCCGCCGGGAAGCCCGGGCAGGGTGCGGTCACCGCGCTGCGGATCAGCCGGAGCCGTACCGCCTGGGCGCTCGCCGTGTTCTTCGGGCTCCAGGCCACCGCCGCGTACATCACGATGGGCTGGATGCCGCAGATCTTCCGCGACGCGGGCGTCTCCGCCGGCACGGCGGGGCTGCTCCTGGCCGTCACCATGGTGATGGGCGTGCCGCTGGCCCTCGTCATCCCGCGCGTCGCCACCCGGCTGCCCCAGCAGGGCCCCGTCGTGCTCGTGCTGGGGGTCTGCGGCCTCGCCGGATACGCCGGCCTCTACTTCGCGCCGGCCGGCGGGGCCTGGGCCTGGGCGGTGCTGCTCGGTGTCGCCAACTGCGCCTTCCCGCTGGCCCTGACCATGGTCGGCATGCGGGCCGGGACCGGCGCGGGCGTCGCCCAGCTGTCGGCCTTCGCGCAGAGCACCGGCTACCTCATCTCGATCCCGGGCCCGCTCCTGGTCGGCGTGCTCTACCAGCACAGCGGCGGCTGGGGCCCGCCCATCGCGCTGATGGCCGCACTGATGATCCCGCAGATGGCCGTCGGCGTCCTGGCGGGGCGTGACCGCACGGTGGAGGAGGAGGCGGCACGCTGACGTCCCCCGGCGGAGCCGGCGCGGTCGGCGGGTGCGAGACTTGCCGTATGCCAGTGCTCGATCCGAATCCCCAGAACGGCCAGAAGAAGATGCTGCTCGTCTTCGGCGCGTTCTTCGCCATCTTCGTGATCATCGCCGTCATCGCGTCGATCGCCTCACCCTGACCGGACCCGGGACCGGTCCCGCGTCGGACCGGTGGTGGGGTTGGCCCCCCGTCCCCTAGGGGGCGGGTGTCAGGGTCAACTGGGTGGATCTCCGGATGGGTTGGGACCCGCGGATTCCGTAGCTTCGAGATGTGACCGCGACGGGCGGACACGGATCTCGACCACGGACCACCCGATGACCCGCGGAGGCACTCATGTCGGCCCCTACGCACACCCGGCCCCACCCGGCTACCCGGGGCGGCGTCGACATCCGGCTGCCCTGGTGGGCCCTGGCGCTGCCCGCGCTCGCCTTCATCGCGCTGCTCGTGCTGATACTCAACCCGTCCGACGCGCAGGCCGCGACCGGTGACCCCGCGATCACCCAGGTCTTCCAGCGCCTGCAGGAGCTGCTCGGCCGCTGACCTGGGGTGCCGGGCCCGTCCCCGTGATCACTTCGCACCGGTGAAGCCGCATGTCAACTCCTTGCGCCGCATGGCGTGTTTCATGCGAAGCTGGGTGCTATGAGCGTCGCAGAACCCCGCAAGATCATTGTCTTCCGGCATGCGAAAGCCGACTGGCCAGAGGTCCCCGACCACGAGCGGCCGCTCGCTGAGCGGGGCCGCCTGGACGCCGCGGTCGCCGGACGCAGGCTGGCCGACAGCGGCATGCCCTTCGACCTGGCCCTCTGCTCCACCGCGGTCCGCACCCGGGAGACCTGGAAGCTCGCCGTCCACGAGCTCCCGCACCGGCCGAAAACCGTCTACGAGGAGCGGATCTACGATGCCTCGCCCGGCGAGCTGATCGCGCTTCTCAACGAAACCCCCGACGACGCGCAGGACGTGATCCTGATCGGCCACAACCCCGGCGTGCAGGGCCTCACCGACGTCCTGGCCGGCTCGGCCGAGGGAGACGCCCGAGAGCGGATGAACGGCCGCGGCTTCCCGGCCGCGGCCTTCGCCGTGCTGTCCTTCGACGCCCCCTGGAAGAGCCTGGAACCGGGCGCGGCGAGACTGACGGACTACTGGGCACCTTCGGACTGACGGGGGCTGGGCGGTCCGTTCCGGGCGTGGGGGAGTCCCGGTGCCTGTTGTTGCGGTCGGGTGCGGCTCGTGAGTGCGGGTGGGGTGCGGCTCCGGGGCGCGGCGGCTCCGCCGTGTGCCGTCCGCCGTCGGCCGGTCCTGCCGGGCGTGGCCGGCGGGGTGGCGGGTTCCTGCCGGGCCGTGCCGCCCGCTGCGTGTCGCCCCGCGGCGCTGTCGGGATGCGGTACGTGTCGGCCTGGACGTCCTTCGGCTGCTCTGTCCCGCCGTGGTGGTCTCGCCGCCGCCCGGGCGGCGGCTCACGGCACCGGCCGACGCGGGGGACACAAGGGGCGCGGGGGTGCTCACGACCCCCGTGGGCTGCCTCAAAGGGGCGTCTTGCGCCGTACGGCCCGCCGCCCCGGTCGTCTCCCGCCCGTACCGCCCGTCCCACGGTCGTCTCGGCGCCGTACCGCCCGCCACGGGCCCGGGAGCCCCAGAGCCCTGTCCGGTCGCTCCCTCCCGAGGCCCGCCTGCCGGTGGCCACCGGCCTACGCCGCTCTCCACGGCGTCCGCCGTCCCCGAGGCCCGCCGCCTGATCCCACCGCCCTCTGCCGGCTCCTGGCCGGTCCGAGCGGGTCCGCCGGTTTCCCCCACCTGCTTCCGCCCGGCCCGCAGGTTCTCAGCGGCCCCGGTCGGCTTCGTGCCGCCACCGACCGCCCCGCGAGGACTCGGAGGACTCGGGAGGACCCGGAGGACTCGGGAGGACCCGGTCGGGCTCAGTCCTCCACGTGCGCGTCGGCCGCCTCGACCTCTTCGCGGGTGACGCCCAGCAGGTACAGGACCGTGTCCAGGAACGGGACGTTCACCGCGGTGTGCGCGGCCTGCCGTACCACCGGCTTGGCGTTGAAGGCGACCCCGAGGCCGGCCGCGTTCAGCATGTCCAGGTCGTTCGCGCCGTCGCCGATCGCGACCGTCTGCGAGAGCGGGACACCCGCCTTGGCCGCGAACCGCCGCAGCAGCCGTGCCTTGCCCGCCCGGTCGACGATCTCGCCGGTGACCTTGCCCGTCAGCTTCCCGTCGACGATCTCCAGCGTGTTCGCCTGGGCGAAGTCCAGCCCGAGCCGCTCCTTGAGATCGTCCGTGACCTGGGTGAACCCGCCCGAGACGACGCCCACTTGGAAGCCGAGCCGCTTCAGCGTGCGGATCAGCGTGCGCGCGCCCGGCGTCAGCCGGACCTCGCTGCGCACCTTGTCCACCACCGACGCGTCCAGCCCCTCCAGCAGCGCCACGCGCGCGTGCAGCGACTGCTCGAAGTCCAGCTCCCCGCGCATGGCGGCCGCCGTCACCTCGGCGACCTCGTCCTCGCAGCCGGCGTGCGCTGCGAAGAGTTCGATCACCTCGTCCTGGATGAGCGTCGAGTCCACGTCCATGACGACCAGGCGCTGCGCGCGCCGGTGCAGCCCCGCCGCCACGACCGCCACGTCGACACCGACCTCCGCCGCGCCGGTCACCAGCGCGGTGCGCAGCGGCTCGGTCTCCACGCCGGACACGGCGAACTCCACGGCCGTCACCGGGTACTTGGCGAGGCGGAAGATACGGTCGATGTTGCCGCCGGCCTTGGTGATCCTGGCGGCGACCGCAGCCGTGGCCTCGGCGGTGAGCGGGTGGCCCAGCACGGTGACCAGGGAACGGCCGAGTCCGCGCGGCCGGTTGTCGCCCCGGCCGGAGATGATCTCGGCCTGCATCTTCACCGACTCCGCCCAGCTGTGGACGGTGGAGCGCAGGTCGCCCTCGAGTCCCTGCGGTGGCTCGGTCACGAGCGCGCAGAGCACCATCCGCCCCCGGGTGACGACCTGCTCGATGTCGACCACGTCGACGGAGAAGGCGGCGAGGGTGTCGAAGAGACCGGCCGTGATGCCCGGCTTGTCCTTGCCGAAGATCTTGACGAGAAGAGTGGGTACGTCGGAGGTCTGCGAAGCGTCCATGGTGTTCTCACCGTATCCGGCACGCAGTGCCTCACGCGCGGGAGGTCCGCCTGACGGACACGGAACAATCGGTGTCGAAGCGGTGGCGAAAGCCTTGCGGCCGGCCCACCGGCCGGCCACGAACAGCCTACGCCGGGGCCGCTCCCGCGTCGGCGCACGGACGCCCGGGAACCGTTCCGGGCCCCGCTCTCGATCACCGTGGACCCCTGGGCCGGCGAGGCGGAGCGGGCGGTGGCGGTGGCGGCGGCGGAGGCCCGTCGTCGGAGGACGGTGACCGGCCCTTGTCCGGCTGCGACCTCGGCGGCCGCTGCGGCGACCGCGGGGGCGGGGCGAGCGGCCGGGCCACCGTGGGTGCGCCGTACACGTCGGGAGACGGCCGGGAGCCCCCGGGCCGCCGCCCCTCACCGGCGGGCGGAGCCGCATCCGGCGGGCGGGGCCCGTCGCCCACCCCTCCCGCGTCCTCGGATTCGGGTCGCGCGTCCTGCGGTTCCCGCAACTCGTTCGGCCGGGCATCCCGCGGTTCCGGCTCCTCGCCGCGCGCCCGGTCCGGCATCCGCAGATACGGATTGGTGTCCGGGTTCGGCGGACGGTACGGCGTTCCGGGCACGTACGGCCCCGATGCGCCGGCAGGGGGGTCGGGCACGCGCGGGGACGGCCGCCCGCCCGCACCGGCCGGCGCCCCGGACTCCCCGGCCCGCGCCCCATGTTCACCCGCAGGCGATCCACCCGCACCGGCACGCTCCCCGGACGGCCCGCCACCCCGCTCCCCGTGCGGCTCACCACCCTGCCCCGCGTACGACCCGGGCCGTCCCGCATACGGTCCGGACCCATCCGCGGACGGCCCGGTCCCTTCCGCCGAGGGCCCGGTCCCGCCGTAGGGCCCGCTCCGGTTCTCGTACGGCGTGCGCCCGCCGGAGTGGGACGCGGCCCCGCTCCCGTACGGACCGTGCCCCGCCCCGGCCGGATCCGCGTACCCCGGACGTCCCAGCGGCCCGCTCGCCGGCACCCCATCACCCGGCCCTCCCGGCACCCCGACTCCCGCCCCGCCAGGCTCCTTTGGCCCCGACCACGTCCCCGATCCCGCCGCGACACCCCGTGCCAGTGGCGCCGCCCGTCGTCCCGCGGCGCCGCACGCCCGGGCCAGCAGGGCCCCGACTGCCCCCGCCCCGGCGCCCCAGAGCGCGCCGAGGACGAGCGCCATGCCGAGGTGTCCGCTCAGCCGGACCCCCGCCCCGAAGGCGTCGAAGCCGAGCACGGACAGCGAGGCGTCCACCGAGACCGTGGTCAGCCACCCGAGCAGCGGCAGCGTCAGCGCGGTCGCGACACCGAGCCGCAGCGCACATCGCCCCGCGAAACCGAGGGCACCCTCGTCCGGCACGGCCCCGCCGACTCCACCGATCCCGCCCACTCCACCGGCCCCGGCTCCGCCGACGCCCCCGATCCCGGCCCCCGCTCCACCCGCCACCGGTGTTCGTACCGCCGCCAGTACCCCCGCCAGCAGCATCATCAGGGCGGCGGCGACGCCCAGCAGCCACACCCGTCCGTCCAGTTCGGCCAGGCGTCCCAGGGTGACCGGCCGGTCGGACCTCGTGCTCAGCAGGTCGTCGAGCGGATGCGGCAGCACTTTGGTCAGTACGCCGGTGGCCTGTCCGTCGTACGGCACGAACAGGCCGACCGGGATGCCCAGCCAGGTGCCGTTGGGCGCGCCGAGCAGCGCCGCGCCCGCGATCCGCTTGGGATGGTCGTCGCCGATCGCCGCGTACGCGGCGGCCGCGAGCCCCGCCGCCACGGACGTCAGCAGCACCGTGACGAGCGCGGACGTGGCCGGCCGCACCACCCGGTGGGCGACGTCGAGGCCGCGCGGCAGGGGGGTGCGGCGCGAGGCGAGCAGGGCGATCAGCAGGATCCCGGCCGACCAGGCGAGGCCGCCGAGCAGGGTGGGCGCGGTGTCGACGGTGAAGCCGACCGCCGCCTTCGCGTGCACGAGGTCACCGAGCCGGTCCGGCAGCAGTCCGCCGATGTCACCGAGCCCCGGAACGTTGAGACCGCCGCCCCCACCGCCGCCGCCGGGCAGGTCGTCCAGCCCCAGCTTGCCCCCGTCGATCGTGATGACGTCATGACCGGCCCAGGCGAGCCCGCCCAGCATCGCGACGAACAGCGCCACCACCGCACCCGCGCGCGCGAGGAGTTCGGCGGGCGTGATCACAACTCCCGCCGCCCGCAGGGACCGTAGGAAGAACCAGGTCAGCAGCAGGGCACCGACCAGACTCACGCCCAGTGGCGTGATCTCGACGGCGGTGTTCGCCTGCGCGCCCGACAGGCCGAACGCGGAGACGTCGCCCGACGGCGTGACGGAACCACCCGCCGCGAGCGCCACGACGGCCGCGGTCATCGGGCCGAGCGAGCCCGCCGTGTCCGCCTCCAGCAGATGCAGACCGAGCGCGGCCGTGGCCGCCATCCCGATCAACGCCCAGCTCACCGCGGCGATCGCGGACAGCAGTACGTCGCCCCACGGCACCTTCGTGTCGTACGGCGTGGTGGTGATGACGCTCGTCGACGACCTCATGGCAGACCCCCCGATCCACGGCGCGGCCGGCCACCGCACTTGTCCCCCTCGCGTGGATTACCACTCTCCGGGCCGGTTTCAACCCCGTCAACGGAAACGGCGCAAGCGCCCGCGCGCGGTCTTCACAAGGCCCGGCTTTCGGTCAGGGGGCCGAGCCTGAAATAGTTCCCGACGATGTTCGACATCCCTAGACTCCCTGTGTTGGGGGTAACTCGGGGGACTACTCAGTGGGGCATGGAGTGCCGGAACTCGTACTGGAATCGAATGGCAGGACCTGGACGCTCGACGCGTCCAGGCCGTACACCCTCGGACGTGATCCGCAGGGGGACATCGTGCTCGACGACGCCAGGGTGTCCTGGCGTCACGCCACGATCAGCTGGGGGAGCGGCGGTTGGGCGATCGAGGACCACGGCAGTACCAACGGCACGTACGTGCGCGGGCAGCGGATTCACCGGATGGAGATCGGCCCCGGACTGGCCGTCCACCTCGGCAACGCGACCGACGGACCGCTCGTGAGCGTCAGCGGCACCGCCGCCGTGGCGACGCCCCAGGCGCAGCCGCAGCAGCAGCCGTTCGCGGCGCAGGGCGCGGGTCCGGGCTGGGCGCAGCAGGCTCCTCCGCAGCCGCAGACCCCGCAGGCAGGCTGGCAGAGGCCGCAACAGGCCGCCGCCCCGCCGTTCCCGCAGCAGCAGGGCCCCGGTGGTGGCGCGGGGGCGCCGCCGGTCTACGGCGACCGCAGCCCGACCACGTTCCACCAGTTCTCGCTCGGCCGGGTCATGCGCATCGGCCGTGCCCTGGAGAACGAACTGGTCGTCTCCGACCTCCAGGTCTCCCGTCACCACGCCGAGTTCCACGCCACGCCCGACGACCGGTTCGAGATCCGCGACCTGGGCTCGCACAACGGCACCTACGTCAACGGCCAGCCGATCGCCAAGGGCGGCTCGGCGCTGCTCGGCCCGAACGACATCGTCGGTGTCGGTCACTCGACGTTCCGCCTGGTCGGCGACCGTCTCGAGGAGTTCGTCGACACCGGTGAGGTGTCCTTCTCGGCCCGTCACCTGACCGTCACGGTCGACGGCGGCAAGCAGATCCTCAAGGACGTCTCCTTCGGCGTCCCGGAGAAGTCGCTCATCGCGGTCATCGGCCCCTCGGGCTCCGGCAAGTCGACGCTGCTCAAGGCGCTCACCGGCTACCGCCCGGCCAACCAGGGCGACGTCCTCTACGACAACCGCAACCTGTACAAGCAGTTCGCCGAACTGCGCCAGCGCATCGGTCTGGTCCCGCAGGACGACATCCTGCACAAGGAACTGACCGTCAAGAAGGCCCTCAAGTACGCGGCCAAGCTGCGCTTCCCGGCGGACACCACCGGCGTCGAGCGCGAGGCCCGCATAGACGAGGTGCTGCGCGAGCTGAAGCTGGACATCCACAAGGAGAAGAAGGTCACCTCCCTGTCCGGCGGCCAGCGCAAGCGTGTCTCCGTGGCCCTGGAACTGCTCACCAAGCCGTCGCTGATCTTCCTGGACGAGCCGACCTCCGGCCTCGACCCGGGCATGGACCGTGACGTCATGCAGCTGCTGCGCGGCCTCGCCGACGACGGCCGTACGGTCCTCGTCGTCACGCACTCCGTGGCCGAGCTGGCGATCTGCGACAAGCTCCTCGTGATGGCGCCCGGCGGCGCGGTCGCCTACTTCGGTCCGCCGGAGGAGGCGCTGAACTTCTTCGGCTACGACACCTGGGCCGACGTCTTCTCCGCCTTCGAGAACTACCGCGACTACGACTGGGCGGGACGCTGGAGGGGCTCACAGCACTACCAGATGTACGCCGCGGACATCGACGCCGTCGCCGCACAGTCCGTACAGATGCCGCCGATGCAGGCCATGAAGCCGCCGAAGCCGCAGGGCTGGATGTCGCAGTTCGTCACTCTGGTGCGCCGCTACACCTCGGTGATCGCCTCGGACAAGGGCTTCCTGGCGCTGATGGTGATCCTGCCGGCCGTCCTGGGCGCGGTGAGCCTGCTCATCGACTCCGGCAACAGCCTGCTGCCCAACCCGCCCAACGCGCAGGGCAGGATCATCCCGAACGGCACCGCGACCACGGTCCTGCTGATCCTCGCGGTCGGCGCCTGCTTCGCCGGCGCGGCCAACTCCGTCCGTGAACTGATCAAGGAACGGGTCATCTACGAGCGGGAGCGCGCGACCGGCCTGTCCCGCTCCGCGTACCTGATGTCGAAGGTGTTCGTGCTCGGCGTGATCACCGTGCTCCAGGGCCTGATGGTCGGCGTCATCGGGTTCGCGAGCCGTGAGATCCCGAAGCAGGGCCTGGTCCTCGGCAGCGCCACCATGCTGGAGCTGTCCATCCCGGTCATGGCCCTCGGCTTCACCGCGATGATGTTCGGCCTGATCATCTCCTCGCTGGTGAAGACGGCGGAGAAGACCATGCCGCTGCTGGTCATGTTCGCGATCATCCAGGTCGTGTTCACCGGCTGCCTGTTCACCCTGAACGGAGCGGTGGGCGTCAACGAGTTCTCGTACCTGATGCCCTCGCGCTGGGCGGTCGGTGCCGCGGGCGCCACGCTCGACTTCAACAAGATCAGCCCGCCCAAGGACGGGGGCGCCACGGACCCGCTGTGGGAGCACACCGTCGGCGCCTGGACCATGGACATGGCCGCGCTGGTCGTCCTCGGCGTGATCTGCGGCTTCTTCGTGGCCCGCTTCCTGCGCCGCCACGAGCCCGAGGTCATGCGCAAGTAGCCGTCGTGGCAGCACTCGCGGTGGAAGTGGTCGTACGACGCCGAAGGGCGGCACCCCGTCAGGAGGGTGCCGCCCTTCGGCGTCCGCGTGCAGAGGTCCGCGCCGACCTCAGTACGCGCTGTTGACGTTGTCGATCGAGCCGTACTTGTCCGCCGCGTAGTTGGCGGCCGCGGTGATGTTGGCCACCGGGTCGTAGATGTTCCAGGAGGTCCCGGCGACGTGGTAGGCCGTGAAGGTCGGCGGTATCACCTGGAGCAGACCCTTGGAGGGGATGCCGTTGATGGCGTTGATGTCCCAGCCGTTGATCGCCTTCGGGTTGCCCGAGGACTCCCGCATGATGTTGCGGTGCAGGCCGTTGTAGGAGCCCGGGATGCCCTTGGACTTCATGATGTCGAGCGAGTGCCTGATCCAGCCGTCCAGGTTGTTCGCGTAGGTCTTCGCGGCGACGGTCTTGAACTCGATGCGCTTGACCGACCGGCTCGCCGTCTGCCTGGCCCTGCGCTCCCGCTCGGCCTTCTTCTTCGCGGCGGCCTCGGCCGCGGCCTTCTTTTTCGCGACAGCGTCCGCCGCGGCCTTCTTCTTGGCGGCGGCCTCGCCCTGCAGGCTGGTGCGGGCGAACTGCTCGGTGACGTCCGCCGTGCCCTTGAACTGCTCAGCCGCGCCCTTGAACTGCTCCGAGGTGTACGCCACCCGCGCCGAGGAGACGGAGGCGTCGGAGGTGGTGGTCTGCCCGTGACCCGGCACGGTGGTGAACGCCAGGGCGGCGGCACCGAGAGCGGCGACACCGGCGATCGCGGCCCTGTGCGGCCTGGTGAGAACGCGACGCTGACTTCGGGCAGTGGTGTTCTGGGGCATGGCTGACGGACCTCTTCGGATAGCGCGGAGGTCGCTCTTCGTCCGGCGGGGACGGGTGCTTCCGGCACAAACGCCGCGGACGACATCCGCGGCGCTGAGCGACGGGAGCAATTCTTAGCGGCCGCAAAATCCTGAGGCAAAGGTGTGACGTACGATCCTCGATAGTGGATCAGGGAATGGCAAATCGGGACAGACTGGACCGTCCGTGCCGCTCATAAGGGACATGTCCGTCTCCTATGCCCCTTCGTACGTGATCTGCGCCCTATGCGCGGGCTCACACGGCGCCACCCCTGACCTCACCGGCGGTTGCGGGCGCAATGCTCAGCGTGAGGAGTTCTCCGCTCCAGCGGAAGGAGGGAGGAGGAGGTGCACGTCCCCGAACTCGTGCCACAGGTAGCGCCCGGCCACCGCCTGCTCGTACCCGCGGTCGACCGCGGCACGCCCGGCGACCGCCTCCAGCATCAGCAGATGCGACGCCTGCGGCTCGTGCAGCCCGGTCAGCAGCCCGTCCACCACCCGCACGCCCCGTTCCGGGGTCACCACGAGCCCCGTCCAGCCCTCGGCCGCCCGGACCACCCCGTCGCCGCCCGCCGCGGACTCCACCGCCCGCACGGCCGTCGTACCGACCGCGACGACCCGGCCCGCACCCGCCTTCACCGTGTTGATCAGCCGCGCCGACGCCTCCGGCACCGCGAACCGCTCCGGATACGGCGGTTCGTGCGACTCCGCCGACGCCACCCCCGTGTGCAGCGTGACCGGGGCGAACTGCACGCCCCGGCTCACCAGCTCCGCCACCAGCCGCGCGGTGAAGGGCCGCGCCGCGCTCGGCATCTCCGCGCTGCCCGCCCCGTCGGCGGACGGCAGCGCGAACACCGTCTGGTACGCGGACAGCGGCTGGTCGCGCTCGGTGTAGGAGTAACGGATCGGCCGCCCGAACTCCCGTAGCATCCCGAGCACCCCGGCCCCCGGAGCGCACGCTGTCGCGAGCACCCCGGCCCCCGGTGCGCGCGGCGCCCCGAGCACCTCGGGCCCGCACACCCGGGCCCACCACAACCGCTCGGCGCCCGGACTGACCGGCTCCTCCACGACCAGCCGCGTCCCCCCGGGCAACCGGACCTGCGTTCCGGCGGGCCCGCCCGCACGCGCGCGCGTGGTGCCCCGCCCGTCCGGTTCCCGCAGCTCGACCGCCCACCGCCCGTCGTCCCCGCGCGTGGAGAAGTGCACCACCACGCGCGCGCGCCCCATCCGTCCGTCGACGGCGGCGGCCAGCGTCACGGACGTGTTGACGACCAGCAGGTCCCCGGCCCGCAGCAGCCGTGGCAGCTCCGCGAACGCGTGGTGCGACACCTCCGTGCCACGCGACACCAGCAGCCGTACGGCCTCCCGGCCCAGCCCGGGTCCGCGCTGCTCCGCCGGCACCCGCGCAGACAACGCCTCCGGCACCCGCACCGCCAGCGTCATCGCCCCTCCACCAGCGCGGGAGCCCTGTAGCGGCCGCTCACCGGACGCTCGTCCAGCAGCCGCAGGAACGCCGGCACCACCCGCTCCGGTGCCGGTCGCGGCTCGTCGTCCAGCGGTACGGCCGCCGCGTACAGGTCCGTGGCCATGTCCCCGGGGTCCACCGCCCAGACGCGCAGCTCCGGCTCCTCCACGCCCAGGACCGCCGTCAGCTGGTCGAGGGCCGCCTTCGACGCCCCGTAACCGCCCCACGTCTCGTACGCCTCGGCAGCCGCGTCCGAGCTGACCGCGATCACCGCCCCCGCCGCCGACGCGCGCAGCAGCGGCAGCGCCTCCCGGACCAGGCCCAGCGCGGCCACCACGTTGACCTCCAGCGCCCGCCGCAGCCCCTCCAGGGGCAGCTCGGCCAGCCGTACGAGCGGCTCGGCCCCCAGCGCGCTCGCGTTGTGCACCAGCAGGTCCAGGCCGCCGAGACCGCTCGCCGCGGCCACCAGACCGGCGCGGTGCCCGGCGTCCGTGACGTCCCCCGGCAGTGCCTCGACGCGCGTACCGTGCGCGGCGACCGCCTTCGCCGCCTCCGTCAGCGCCCCGGCCCCCCTGGCGTCCAGCACCAGGTCCCAGCCCCTGGCGGCCAGCGCCTCGGTGAGCGCCCGGCCCAGCCCCTTCGACGCTCCCGTGATCATCGCCACCGGCATGTCTCCACCGTCCCCTCGTCCGTCGCGCCGTCCGCGCGACGCCGGCCCCACGCTAGGAACGGGCCCGCCCGTCCCGCCTCGGGCGCAGGCCGCAGGACGGCGGGGCCCTTCGTCCTACGCCGTCGATCCGCGACTCCGGTCCTAGGACCACAGACCGGGCCGGTGGCCGTCACCGGTCCGATCCGCGCTGTCACAGGCCGCCGGTACCGTGAGGACATGAGTCAAGGCCCCCGGTCCGGCCTCGCGGCGGTGAGTTCCGCGCTGCTGGCCATGAGCAGACACCTGGAGGTCCGCGACGTCCTCAAGACGATCGTGGCCTCGGCCCGTGAACTGCTCGACGCCCAGTACGCCGCCCTCGGGGTCCCCGACGACCACGGCGGCTTCGCCCAGTTCGTCGTCGACGGCGTCAGCGACGCCCAGTGGAAGGCCATCGGCCCCCTCCCACGCCAGCACGGCATCCTCGCCGCGATGCTGCGCGAGGCGAGGACCGAGCGCCTCGCCGACGTGCGCCAGGACCCCCGCTTCGAGGGCTGGCCCGCCGCCCACCCCGACATGTCCGACTTCCTCGGCCTGCCCATCAGGGACGGCGACGAGGTCATCGGCGCGCTGTTCCTCGCCAACAAGAACTGCGCGAGACGACGGGGGACCTGCGGCTTCACCCCCGAGGACGAGGAACTGCTCGCGCTGCTCGCCCAGCACGCGGCGATCGCCCTCACCAACGCGCGGCTCTACGAACGCAGCCGGGAGCTGACGATCGCCGAGGAACGCTCCCGGCTCGCCCACGAACTGCACGACGCGGTCAGCCAGAAGCTGTTCTCCCTGCGCCTGACGGCCCAGGCGGCCGCCGCCCTGGTCGACCGCGACCCCTCCCGCGCCAAGGGCGAGTTGCAGCAGGTGGCCGCGCTCGCCGCGGAGGCCGCCGACGAACTGCGCGCGGCCGTGGTCGAGTTGCGCCCCGCGGCCCTGGACGAGGACGGCCTGGTCGCCACCCTCCGCACCCACGTCCAGGTCCTCGACCGCGCCCACACGGCGCGCGTGACCTTCGGCGCGGACGGTGTCCGGGCGCTGCCCGCCGCCCAGGAGGAAGCCGTGCTCCGCGTCGCCCAGGAGGCCCTGCACAACGCACTGCGGCACTCCGGCGCCCAGCACGTCGACGTCACCCTGGACCGGCGTGCCGGCGGGGCCGTCCTGCGGGTCACGGACGACGGGTGCGGCTTCGACCCGCAGTCCGTGCGGCGCGGCGGCCGCCACCTCGGTCTGGTCTCCATGCGGGACCGGGCGGACGGCGCCGGCGGCGGCCTGACCGTCGAATCGGCGCCCGGAAAGGGCACCACGATCGAGATGGAGGTCCCCGGTGGCTGACGCGATCAGGGTGTTGCTCGTCGACGACCACCAGGTGGTCCGCCGGGGTCTGCGCACCTTCCTGGAGGTGCAGGACGACATCGAGGTGGTGGGCGAGGCGGGGGACGGCGCCGAGGGAGTGGCCCGCGCCGAGGAACTCAAGCCGGACGTCGTCCTCATGGACGTCAAGATGCCCGGAATGGACGGCGTGGAGGCCCTCCGCAAGCTGCGCGACCTGGACAATCCCGCGCGCGTGCTGATCGTCACCAGCTTCACCGAGCAGCGCACGGTGGTCCCCGCCCTGCGCGCGGGCGCCGCCGGCTACGTCTACAAGGACGTGGACCCCGACGCCCTGGCCGGCGCCATCCGCTCCGTCCACGCCGGCCACATCCTGCTCCAACCCGAGGTCGCGGGCGCGCTGTTGTCCCAAGAGGTCACCAACTCGGGCCACGGCAGGGGCGGTTCGCTGACGGAGCGGGAGCGCGAGGTGCTGACCCTGATAGCGGACGGCCGCTCCAACCGGGAGATCGCCCGGGCGCTGGTGCTCTCCGAGAAGACCGTCAAGACGCACGTCTCGAACATCCTGATGAAACTCGACCTCGCCGACCGCACCCAGGCCGCCCTGTGGGCCGTGCGCCATGGCGTGACCGGCTGATTCGCGCTCCGGGTGGTGCGCCGGAGCGATCCGGTACGGCAATACGGATGGTTGCGTTCCGGGCTGAGATTCATACCGTCGTGGGAATGTCCCCCGGATGGCGCATCCTTCGGGGATCTCCGCCGTTCTCCAGTGCGTGCCGCGGCGACTGCCGCGGTCATCACCAGGAGGGCTCAGAAGTGAACAAGCTGAAGAAGGCGGCGGCCGTGACGATGGTGGCCGGCGGGCTGATCGCCGCCGGTGCCGGGATGGCCTCCGCCACCGACGGCGCCGTCGCCCACGGCCAGGCCGCCGGCTCGCCCGGCGTCGCCTCGGGCAACCTCGTGCAGGCCCCCGTGGACATCCCGGTCAACGTGGTCGGCAACAGCGTGAACGTGATCGGGGTGCTGAACCCGGCCTTCGGCAACCTCGGCCTCAACCACTGACCCCTGCCGTCGGCAGGTGGTGACCTCCGGCCTCCCGGGCCTCCCGGGAGGCCGGTCAGCTTGTACGTTCCATTGACCCGAACGGGCGCTTGAAGCCGGTGACGCGTGCCGTTACGGAGCACCGCCGCGTTCACCAGCCAACGACCCGCGGCCGGGTCGAACACGCAAACGCAGGAGGAACGCTTCTCATGAACATCGCCAAGAAGGCAGCCGTAGCGCTCACCGTCGCCGGTATCGCCGCCGGCGCGTCCGCCGGTGCCGCTTTCGCCGACGCGGGTGCCGAGGGCGCGGCCGTGAAGTCGCCGGGTGTCGGTTCCGGCAACCTCGTCCAGGTCCCGGTCCACATCCCGGTGAACGTGGTCGGTGACAGCGTGAACGTCATCGGTCTGCTGAACCCCGCGTTCGGCAACACCGGCGTCAACGGCTGACCCGCACCACCCGGAGGGGCCCCACGAGTCGACGAGGACTCGCGGGGCCCCTCCCGCGCGTGCGACCACCAGAGCCCCTGCCGGCCCTTGAGGACAAGGCCGGCAGGGGCCGACAGGAGCCCCAGGGGCGCTACCCCGAGGCGGTCACCACGCCGTGAGACTCACCGCTCACGCTCCTCCACCATCGAGTTGTACGCCGCCACCTGCGCCCGCCGCGCCGTCCGCTCCACCGGCCGCAGCGCCTGCGCCCGCACGGCCAGCTCGGAGGCGCTCACCGCACCGCCGGGCCCGTTCTCGTACGCCAGTGACACCAGCAACGCCACCCGCCGCGCCAGCTCCAGCACCCGCACCGCCCGTGGCGGATACCCCGGCGCCAGAGCCTCCCGCCCCCGCTCGGCCCGTGCCCGGTACGCGTTGATCGCCGCCTCGGCCACCGGCCCCGACCCGGCGAGATCCAGCCGCGACAGCACCTCGGTCGCCTCCCGCAGGGCCTCCGCGAGCTCCCGCTCGGCCTCACCCAGCGACGGCACGTCGGCGGGCGGCGCCTCCCGCACCGGCAGGCAGTGCCACACCACCTCGACGTGGACGTCACCGGCGGGCCCGGCCTCGTACACCTCCGGAACCAGCCCGAGCGCAGTCCCGAAGCAGACCACCGCCTCCTCGGCGTCCAGCGCCCGCGCGTTGAACTCCGGCGGTCCGCTCAGCCCCAGCGGATGCCCGGGCGCGGGCAGCGCGACCCGCAGCCCGCTCGCCCCGAGCGTCCGCAGCCGCCCGAGAGCGAGCGTCAGACCGACGGGACCCGACTCACCCGGCAGCCCCTCCACACGGTGCACCGCATCCTCACCGACGATGGCGAGCACGGCGTCGTCCGGCGAGACAAGTCCGGCCAACAGGGCATTTCCCCAGGCTGCGAGGCGTCCTGAACGTGGTTCCGAAAGCATGGCCCCACCCTAAGGACCGGACCGATGGAATGGAGCGGCCGGCCGGTGGCGTAGATTTCCTTGAGGGCTGCGCCCACCGGCGCGCCGGACCACGCCACAGGCGAACGCGACAGCCGAGACCGGCCACACTGCAAGGGGAGACAACGCGCTCATGAGCGATGTTCTGGAGCTTCAGGACGTATCCGTGGTCCGTGAGGGCCGGGCTCTGGTGGACCAGGTCTCCTGGTCGGTCAAGGAGGGCGAGCGCTGGGTCATCCTCGGCCCGAACGGCGCCGGCAAGACCACCCTCCTGAACGTCGCCTCCAGCTACCTCTACCCCAGCCAGGGCAGCGCCACCATCCTCGGCGAGACCCTCGGCCGCCCCGGTACCGACGTCTTCGAACTGCGCCCCCGCATCGGCATGGCCGGTCTCGCCATGGCCGACAAGCTGCCCAAGCGCCAGACCGTCCTGCAGACCGTGCTCACCGCCGCCTACGGCATGACCGCCGGCTGGCAGGAGGAGTACGAGGACATCGACGAGCAGCGCGCCCGCGCCTTCCTCGACCGCCTCGGCATGAGCGACTTCCTGGACCGCAGGTTCGGCACCCTCTCCGAGGGCGAGCGCAAGCGCACCCTCATCGCCCGCGCCCTGATGACCGACCCCGAGCTGCTGCTCCTCGACGAGCCGGCCGCCGGCCTCGACCTCGGCGGCCGCGAGGACCTCGTACGCCGCCTCGGCCGCCTCGCCCGCGACCCGATCGCCCCCTCGATGATCATGGTGACGCACCACGTCGAGGAGATCGCGCCCGGCTTCACCCACGTCCTGATGATCCGCCAGGGCAGGGTCCTGGCCGCCGGCCCGCTGGAGCTCGAACTCAGCTCCCGCAACCTCTCCCTCTGCTTCGGCCTCCCGCTCGTCGTCGAGCAGGTCGGCGAGCGCTGGACCGCACAGGGCCTCCCGCTGTCGTAAACCCTGAACTACCGCGAAATCAACGGTAGAAAGCCCCTTCCCGCCCCATCGCGCCCTGTCCGCGGCGGGACTTGCGGACCTACCATGACCATGTGAACGACATCGACGCATGGGTGTGGTGGCTGGTCGGCGCGGCAGCGCTCGGAATCCCGCTCGTGGTGACCGCGATGCCGGAGTTCGGCATGCTCGCCGTGGGCGCCGTCGCGGGCGCGATCGTCGCCGGACTCGGCGGCGGTGTCGTCGTCCAGGTGCTCGTCTTCGCCGCCGTGTCGGTCGCGCTCATCGCCGTCGTACGGCCCATCGCCACCCGGCATCGCGGTCAGCGACCCCAACTCGCCACCGGAATCGACGCGTTGAAGGGCAAGCAGGCCGTCGTGCTGGAGCGCGTCGACGGCTCCGGCGGTGGCCGGATCAAACTCGCCGGGGAGATCTGGTCGGCGCGCTCGCTCGACACCGACCGCGCCTACGAGGTGGGTCAGGAAGTCGACGTCGTGGACATCGAAGGCGCCACGGCGATCGTCATGTGACCTCGCACGACGTACTGGACGGAACGCCCCACGGGCCAAACGACGGTCTGTCAGACTCGACCAGCAAGATCTTCAACAAGCATAAGATCCTCCGAAAACGCCGATGCAAAGAAGGGCACGGGAAGCCGACGATGGAACCGGTCATCATCGTTCTGATCATTCTGGTGGTGCTGGTCTTCATCGCCCTGATCAAGACGATCCAAGTCATCCCGCAGGCGAGCGCGGCCATCGTCGAACGCTTCGGCCGCTACACCCGGACACTCAACGCGGGCCTCAACATCGTCGTCCCGTTCATAGACACCATCCGCAACCGCATCGACCTGCGTGAACAGGTCGTGCCGTTCCCGCCGCAGCCGGTGATCACCCAGGACAACCTGGTCGTGAACATCGACACGGTCATCTACTACCAGGTGACCGACGCGCGCGCCGCGACCTACGAGGTCGCCAGCTACATCCAGGCCATCGAGCAGCTGACCGTCACCACCCTCCGCAACATCATCGGCGGCATGGACCTGGAACGGACCCTGACCTCCCGCGAGGAGATCAACGCGGCCCTGCGCGGAGTCCTCGACGAGGCCACCGGCAAGTGGGGCATCCGCGTCAACCGCGTGGAGCTCAAGGCCATCGAGCCGCCCACCTCCATCCAGGACTCGATGGAGAAGCAGATGCGCGCCGACCGTGACAAGCGCGCCGCGATCCTCACCGCGGAAGGCACGCGCCAGGCGGCCATCCTCACCGCCGAGGGAGAGAAGCAGTCCCAGATCCTGCGCGCCGAGGGCGAGGCCAAGGCCGCGGCCCTGCGCGCCGAGGGCGAGGCCCAGGCCGTCCGTACGGTCTTCGAGGCCATCCACGCCGGCGACCCGGACCAGAAGCTGCTCTCCTACCAGTACCTCCAGATGCTCCCGAAGATCGCCGAGGGCGACGCCAACAAGCTCTGGATCGTGCCCAGCGAGATCGGCGACGCCCTCAAGGGCCTGTCCGGCGCCTTCGGCAACTTCGGCGGCGGCGGCAACTCCGGCGGTGGCAACTCCGGGAACTCCGGCGCGGAACGCCGCGAGAAGCCGTCCCTCGACTGACGTCCCCGCCCACGGCAGCGGGGGGGGGGGGGGGGGGGGGGGGGGGGGGGGGGGGGGGGGGGGGGGGGGGGGGGGTGGGGGGGGGGTGGGGGGGGGGGGGGGGGGGCCGTCTG
>NZ_JBWKDW010000026.1:0-3483 GCF_056435735.1 Streptomyces sp. NPDC043878 | reverse complement strand
GCGGGCATGCTGCCATACCCCCCCCCCCACCCCCCCCCCCCCCCACCCCCCCCCCCCCCCCCCCCCCCCCCCCCCCCCCCCCCCCCCCCCCCCCCCCCCCCCCCCCCCCCCCCCCCCCCCCGCTGCCGTGGAGCCACCGTCTAGGCCGCCGGCTGGGCCAGCCACTCCGGCAGCGCGTCGAAGTCCTCGTGCCCCAGCGACAGCAGCATCGCGTCCGCCGGAGTCGGCTCGAAGGGCTGCCGCAGCAGCGGCATACCGGCCTGCTCCGGAGTGCGGGCCGCCTTGCGGTGGTTGTCCTCGGCGCAGGAGGCGACGGTGTTCAGCCACGAGTCCTGGCCACCCTGGGCGCGCGGCACCACGTGGTCGACGGTGGTCGCCCGCCTGCCGCAGTACGCGCACCTGTGCCGGTCACGCACCAGAACGCCCCGCCTCGACCACGGGGCTTGTCTTCGGAACGGCACGCGTACGTACCTGCAGAGCCTGATCACCCGGGGCGCGGGTATGTCGACCACGGCTCCGCGCATGCGCAGTTCGGGGTGGGCCTGCTCGACGACGGCCTTGTCCTGGAGCACCAGAACGACGGCTCGATTCAAGGTCACCGTCGACAGCGGCTCGAAGCTCGCGTTCAGCACCAGCGTGTCCCGCATCCAGCCCACCTCCCATGCGCACCGGCCCACCCTCTGGCGGGCTTGGATCAACTCTGGCCGGGCACGCCGAGATGGACAACGCAATAAAAAATGCCCGCCCCTGATCAATTCCAAGACCAGGAGCGGGCAAACGTTCCATGAACGTCATCCTTCGGCAGGCACCTCGTACTCGGCGATCAGCTGCGCGCGGGCCAGCGTGTGGAACCGCAGGTTGAAGCCGACGTAGGCCGGACTGGCGTCCGCGTCCGGACCCAGCTTCTCCTCGTCCACGGCGTACACCGTGAACACGTACCGGTGCGGCCCGTCACCGGGCGGCGGCGCGGCACCGCCGAAGTCCTTCGACCCGTAGTCGTTGCGCGCCTGGACGGCGCCCTCCGGGAGTCCCTTGAAGCTGCCGGTGCCGGCCCCCGTCGCCAGCTCCGTCACCGACGCCGGGATGTCGAACACCACCCAGTGCCAGAACCCGCTGCCCGTGGGGGCGTCCGGGTCGTAGCACGTGACGGCGAAACTCCTGGTCTCGGGCGGGAAGCCCTCCCACCGCAGGTGCGGTGAGGTGTTGCCGGCCGCGTGGACCTGAGCGTCCTCGAGTGTCCCGCCCGCCGGGACGTCCTCGCTCGTGACCGTGAACGACGGCACGGGCGGATGGAAGTCATGGGGGAGCGGCCGCCTCTTGAGCTCGGTCACCTCGTTACCTCCTGAACGATGCCTGGAACTGGTGGTTCCGAGCCTAGTGCCGCGGCAGGCGACGTTTGCCCGTCAGGGAGCGGCGTTCGGTGCGTGCTCTGGGGGTCCCCCCGGCCGGAAGTCCTCGTACTGGATGTACTCGGGCTTTCGGCCGGTGCGGCGAGTGGGGGCACCTCCCACGCCCTTACGGCAGTGGGGGCGCGTGCGGGGCGTCGCGACGGGGCGAACGTTGCCTGTTGCGGCACTAGAACCAGTTGCGCTTGCTGCCGACCTCGGACAGCCACTGGTTGAGATAGCCGGCCCAGTCGGTGCCCTGGTAGTCGTGCAGACCGACCTGGAAGGAGCGGAAGGTGTCGCTGCCCTCGCTGAACAGCCCGGGCTTCTTGTCCATCTCCAGGACGACGTCCATCGCGTGCTCGTCGGCCACGAAGCTCAGTTCCACCTGGTTCAGACCGCGGTACTGCGACGGCGGGTAGAACTCGACCTCCTGGTAGAAGGGCAGCTTCTGCCGGGTGCCGCGGATGTGACCGCGCTCCAGGTCGGCGTTCTTGAAGCGGAAGCCCAGCTGGATGAAGGCGTCGAGGATGGCCTTCTGCGCGGGCAGCGGGTGCACGTTGATCGGGTCGAGGTCGCCGGAGTCCACGGCGCGGGCGATCGCCAGCTCGGTGGTCACCCCGATGTTCATGCCGCGCAGCGTCTGTCCGTCGATCGTAGTGATGGGCGTCTCCCAGGGGATCTCGAGCCCGAACGGCACCGAGTGGACCGCACCCGCCTGCAACTCGAAGGCGCCACCGAGCCGCAGCTTCGTGAACTCGATGTTCTGCTTGTACTCCTCGTCGCCGCTCTCGACCTCGACCTTGGCCTGCAGTCCGACCGAGAGTCCCTCGATGGCCTGGTTGACGGAGCCGCCCTGGATCCGCACCTCACCCTGGACGACGCCGCCCGGAACGACGTTGACCTCGGTCAGCACCGTCTCGACCGAAGCCCCGCCGGCCCCCAGGCTCGCGAGCAGCTTCTTGAACGCCATGACACTCCCTTTATGTGTGGGTCCCTGATCCCTGGAAACGCGATCCGGCCCCGGCTGGTTCCGCGTCCTCACCCTGGCAAGGTGACGGCGCCCTGACCACCCCGTTGCCTCCACCCGTCTGCACTACCCTCGGACGGCATGATCGCGACCCCCGACCGTACGCCCCTCGCGCGCGAGTTCTTCGACCGACCTGTACTGGAGGTCGCGCCCGACCTCCTCGGCCGTCTCCTGGTCCGCGGCACTCCCGACGGTCCGATCACGCTGCGCCTGACAGAGGTCGAGGCCTACGACGGACCCAACGACCCCGGCTCCCACGCCTATCGCGGCCCCACGGCCCGCAACAGCGTGATGTTCGGTCCGCCGGGACATGTGTACGTCTACTTCACCTATGGCATGTGGTTCTGCATGAACCTCGTGTGCGGTCCCGAGGGCACCTCGAGCGCGGTCCTGCTGCGCGCCGGTGAGATCGTCGAAGGGGCGGAGTGGGCCCGCACACGTAGGCTCTCGGCCCGGAACGACAAAGAACTGGCCAAAGGGCCGGCCCGCCTGGCGACCGCGCTGGGCGTGGACCGGGCGCTGGACGGCACGGACGCCTGTGCCCCCGGCGAGACCCCGCTGCGTGTCCTGACCGGGACTCCCGTGCCCGCCGACCAGGTACGCAACGGGCCGCGCACCGGAGTGGCCGGCGACGGAGGTGTTCACCCGTGGCGCTTCTGGATCGCGAACGACCCGACGGTCAGCCCCTATCGGCCCCATGTGCCACGGCGCCGCCCAAGTTGACGCGTCTTGGGAAGGTGCGTAACGTAGCCCGAGCCGCTTGAACCGGGTACGGCGATCGCCAGCAGCCGGAAGTGGCCAACCCACTACAACGACCTCCCCCTCAGCGGGGGCGAATTCGGCGTGCGTGCATGCCTGAATTCGGGACTCGCGGGACTCGATTATGAGTTGGCGAGGGGGATCGGCTAACGTAGTGAATGTCGAAAGGCCGACAGCGAAAGCCAAAGCCATTCGGCATAACCCCCCGACAGGGAATCGGATACGGAAACGGTCTGATAGAGTCGGAAACGCAAGACCGAAGGGAAGCGCCCGGAGGAAAGCCGCGAGAGAGTCTCTCGGGTGAGTACA
>NZ_JBWKDW010000025.1:126970-143840 GCF_056435735.1 Streptomyces sp. NPDC043878 | reverse complement strand
CTGCACCCGTTCAGCCACGTCACCATTCTGGCCGCCCGACGCAGCAACTGAGCGCTGCATCGCGGCAGGGCGAACGTTGCCTGATGCGGCACTAGCCGCCGGCGACGTCCCGCGCTTCGCCGCCTGGATCCGCTCGTGGACATGTGTCCGCAGTTCGGTGAAGCGCGGGGCCGCCCGGGAGTGCAACTGGTCGCGCCGCGCGGGCAGATCGGCCGTCAGCTGGTCCTGGACGACGGTGGGGGAGGCGGACAGGACTCCCTCGGTGTGGAGGGAACCGAGAACCCGGTGTCCGGCAGGGTCAATGGCTCTGGCTGACGGAATCGCCGGCAGCCGGCTCAGAGGTCCAGCACGAGCCGCTTCCCCAGGCACCGCGACACGCAGATGAGCATGGTCTCGCCGGCCTCCCGTTCCTCGTCGGAGAGCACGGAGTCCCGGTGGTCCGGGGCACCTTCGAGCACGTCGGTCTCGCAGGTGCCGCAGGTCCCCTCGGTGCAGGAGAACAGCACCTCGACACCGGCGGCGCGCACGGTGTCGAGCACGGAGACGTCCGGGGCGACGGTGAGCGTGCGTCCGCTGCGCTCCAGTACGACCTCGAACGCGGTGTCCGCACCCGCCGCCCGCTCCTTGGGCCGGAACCGTTCCACGCGCAGCATCCCGGAGGGGCACCGCCCCTCCACCGCGTCCAGAAGCGGCCCGGGACCGCAGGAGTAGACGAGGGTGCCGCCCGGCAGGTCCTCCAGCGCCGACGCCAGGTCCAGCAGCCCTGTCTCGTCCTGCGGGGCGATGGTCACACGGTCCCCGTAGCGCTCCAGCTGCGCGGTGAACGCCATGGACGCGCGGGTGCGGCCGCCGTACAGCAGGGTCCACCGCGCGCCCGCCGCGTCGGCCGCGGCCAGCATCGGCAGGATCGGGGTGATGCCGATGCCGCCGGCGACGAACCGGTAGTGCGGGGCGGGTTCCAGCCGGAAGGTGTTGCGCGGCCCGCGCACCCGGACCTTGTCGCCGGGCCCCAACCGGTCGTGCACATGCGCCGATCCGCCGCGCCCGTCGGGCTCGCGCAGCACCCCGATCCGCCACCCGGACCGGTCGGCCGGGTCGCCGCACAGCGAGTACTGCCGCTCCAGCCCGGGGCCGAGCACGACGTCGACATGGGCGCCCGGCTCCCAGGCGGGCAGGTCCTCGCCGAGCGGGTGACGCAGGGTCAGGGCGAGCACGCCCTCGGCCACCGACTCCCGCTCCGCGACGACGAGTTCACCGTCGTACACGGTCATGAGACGTCTCCTCGCGACTCGGGCCCGCGCGGCCGATGTCCTTCGGGATGGCCGAGCATCCACTCCCACAGCTCCACCGGGTCCTGCGCGGAGTGCTCGGCGCCGCAGTGACAGGTGCCGTGCAGGACGTCGGTGCCCGGCAGCCAGTCGACGCGGTAGATCTCGCCGGTGGGGCCGCTGCTCACAGGACCTTCTCCACGGGCTTGTCGCCCTCCTCGACCAGCCGGGCGAGGATACGGCGGGCGGCCAGGCCGCCGGTGTCGATGTTGATGCTCAGCTCCTGGTAGCCGGCGCGCTCCGAACCCAGCGTGCGCTGCAGCAGGTTGAGCGCGTCGACGTCCTGCATGACGACGGTGTGGTTGTTGCCCCGCAGGAACTCGGTGACCTCCGCGTCGCCGGTCGCCCAGTCCCGCGAGACCATCCAGAAGTCGTACACGCTGCCGTCGCCGGACGGGGTGATGGCATACGTGATCTCGGTGTGGAAGCCGTTCGGGTCGCTGCCGTCCGCCTCGGGCAGCACCCCGACCGGGGCGATCCTGCTGTGCAGCAGGTACAGGCAGGGCGCGTGGTACTCGATGTCCTGCCAGCGGGTGATGCGGCCCTCGATGCCGGTGGAACGGGCGTAGAACGGGGGGCACTCGGCGTCGTCCATGTGCCGGCTCACCCGGACGACGCCCGCGCCCTCGTCGACCTCGGTGGTGATCGGCGTCTCGGCGACCTCCGGGGTGCCGATGTATCCGCCGTGCAGATAGGTCTCGTGGGAGAGGTCGAGCAGGTTGTCGACCAGCAGCCCGTAGTCGGCGTCGATCGGTTCCATCCCGCGGACCGTGGTCCAGCCGGGGGAGTCGAGGTGCCGGGCCCGCGGGATGTCGTGGGCGTCCGCGAGCGCCGGGTCGCCGATCCACACCCAGATCAGGGAGTCCTGCTCGACGACCGGGTAGGAGGCGACGCGCGCGGTGCGTGGTACGCGCTTCTGCCCCGGCACGTACACGCAGGTGCCGGTCGTGTCGTAGGTGAAGCCGTGGTAGCCGCAGATGATCCGGTCACCGTCGAGCCGGCTCTCCGAGAGCGGGAAGCGGCGGTGCACACAGCGGTCGTGCAGCACGACCGGCGTCCCCTCCCGCTCGGTCCGGTAGAAGACGAGCGGCTCGCCGAGAATCGTCCGGCCGAGCAACTCCTCGCGCCCGACCTCGTGACTGTAGGCGGCGACGTACCACTGGTTCCTGGCGAAGGCGGTCATGTGAGGCATGGCGGTCCCGTCCCTGAGAGCGGGGCCTCGTCGCCCCGCGTGCCGTGGTTGGAATCAGGGTCGTGAGCTTGTATCGGCTCGGCAAGGCGGCTTCTGTCAGGCGGAAGGACTTTTGTAAAGAGGCTGGTCAGAGCCCTGTTCTGTCAGCGCCTAGATGAATGAGTCCGATGTCTTCAGTGGTCGTAGGCGATCAGCGAGCGTTTGACCGTGGCTCCGGTGTTCCAGTTGTGCCAGATCGCGGTGGCCAGAGCGAGCAGGCGTTGGGCGGTGCGGGCGAAGACTCCGGCCGGGGTTCTGCCGCCGTGCTGTTCCAGGCTGAGCCGGCCCTTGAGGGTGTCGATGACGGCCTCGATCCACTGGCGGACACGGGCGATCCTGCCGAAGCGGGCCGGTTCGTCCTTGCGGTCCGGCCGCACCAGGTGGGCGCCGAGCCGGTCGGTGACGAAGGCTTCGAACTCCCGGGCGGCGAAGCCCTTGTCGGCCAGGATCACCTGCCCGGCCCGGATCAGGCGGTGGTCGCGTTCCAGCAGCGCGGCCATCACCTCCCGTTGTCCGAGCTTGGGCTTGGCCAGGCACCAGGTGACGGGCATGCCCTCGGCGGTGGTGACCAAGTAGAGCCGGAATCCCCAGAAGAACCGGGAGTGGCTGCGGCAATAGCCGTAGCCGGCGTGTCCGGCCAGGCCGGAGCGTTTGACGGTCTCCCGGGAGGCCGCGCAGGGCAGCGGCGTGGGGTCGATCAGCCGGAGGCTGTCGTGCCAGGTGGGCACCTGCCGGGCGAGCATCTCGATCACGTGACTGATCAGGGGCCCCGCGGCGTTGAGGCGCTTGTTGTAGGCCGATTGCTGGGGCAGGTAGCGGAAGAGGTGCCCGACCCGGGCATGGGCAAAGCGGATCCAGTGCCGGGTAGACGGAAAGCCGAGCAGGACCTGGGCGACGGCCAGGCACAGCAGTTCGGCGTCCGTCAGTTTCGGAGGTCGCCCGATCCGGCGACGAGGCGCCACGTGGTCGTCGATGAACACGTACAGTGCCGCCAGAAGGGCGTCCAGGTTTGTCTTCACACACTGGGCTCTTTCAGCGCTGCCGCTCCAGGGTGAGGGCGGCAGCGGCGATTGACGTCATTCGATTCGGGCTGCACCGGGACCGGCGGAAGATCCGCCACGACTTCAGTCGTGCGACACCACGTTCGTCGGGTGCCCTTGCGGTGGACAGCGCGCGGTTGACGGTTTGCTGAGTCGATGTGAGCTCTCGGCCCGGTGGGCGTCTGAGAGGGGTCGTCACCCGCGGTCCGGCAACCGTGTAAGCCCGGTCAGCGAGGACGGGAACGCCCTGGCGTTCGCAGATCCGGATGATCCGGTGGGTGCGGGCCGCAGTCAGGTCGTGGGCACGGCCGGGCAGCGCGGGCGAGAGCCACAGCAGTCGCCCGTCCGGGTCGGTCACCACCTGCACGTTCACCCCGTGCCTGCGGTGCTTGTGGGAGTAGTCGGCCCGCCCGTCGCCGACCCGGTCGCACTCCGCGAGGGTGCCATCGAGCAGGACGTGGTCGGGATCGGCCTCGCGCAGGGCACGCAGCTGGCCGGGCGCTCGGCCGGCGAGCAGATTGATGACGGCCGACGCGTAGGCGTGGGCGGTGCCGGCGGAGATACCGAAACCGGCGGCGAGCTGGGCGAGGGTGTCGTGTCGGCGCAGGTACACCAGGCCGACCAGCGCACGCTGGTGCGGCGGTAGTTCGCAGCGGCGGTCACCCTCGCGGGTGACGATGAGCATGGTGACCCACTCGACCAGGGCATGGGGCAGGTCGAGTGCGGGAGAATACTGAACCAACGCGGCTCCTGTGCCTGTGGGTTGAGACTTCGAACACCTCGCCCAACGGCACGGGAGCCTCGTGCGTTGCGCACACCACCAGCGTCACCCGATCAGTGGTCGCCCTGAAAACCCTCAGTACCTGACAGTGTTAGAAAAACCTATGTCTGCCAAATCGCAGCGAGACCCGGCTAGCGTCACGACTCGTGCGGCACCACCGGTGACCAAGTACGAAGACGGACGACGAGATTGGTACGAGCCCTTAGCTCACTGACGGGCGGCAGCATACGGCAACGTGAAGACCGCCGATCCGAGGTCTGCCCTGCGGCCCGAGCCCTGGCCGATCAGTTTCCACAACGACCACCGGCGAACTTTGTTCTGAGTCTTTATCGAACCTGGGACGCCTCTCTCTGTGAAAGAGCCCAGCATGGCCATACATGTCGTTATCGGCGCCGGTTCCATCGGCACGAATGTCGCTCGCCTGCTCGCCGACCGCGGTGAAAGCGTCCGCATTGTCACGCGCAGCGGCTCGGGTCCGGAGTATCCGCTGGTCGAACGGGTCGCCGCGGATGCTTCCGACCCGGGCCGCTTGACCGAACTGTCTCGCGGCGCAAAGGTAATCTATCACTGTGCGAACCCGCCTTCCTACACAATGTGGGAACGGCTGTTGCCGCCCATCCAGAATGCGGTCATCACAGCCGCGAAAGCAAACGGGGCCGTGCTGGCAATTACTGGCAGCATGTACGCTTACGGCCCGCAGCCTGGCGGTGTGATGAACGAATACACCCCCATGGCCGCCACTGGGCCTAAAGGCCGTCTCCGTAAACGGCTGTGGGAGCAGGCCCTTAGCGCCGGAGTCCGCCCTGTGGAGGTTCGCGGGTCCGACTACATCGGTAGGGACTCGAATGGCCTGTATTCCATAATCATTGAGCCGGCAATGAAGTCGGGCCGAGCTGCTTGGGTGCCTGCCGATCTGGACGCGCCACATACCTTCACCTTCAACGGAGACATGGCCCAGGCCCTGGTCACACTTGGAAATGATGAGCGTGCGTGGGGTCAGGCGTGGCATGTGCCGTCGCCACCGGCCATCAGCATCCGTGAACTGGCGCGGCGCTACGCCACCGCTGCAGGTCGGCCCCCGGTCAAGCTGATCCCGATGCCACGCGCGGCAATGCGCACAGCTGGGCTTTTCATGCCGACAGCCCGTGAAATGGCCGAAATGGACTATCAGTGGTACTCGCCGTTCCTCATGGACGCCTCAAAAACAGCCGACACCTTCGGCCTCACCGCCACCGACCTGGACATCATTATCAATAATCAGGTGAGCGGGGCCGAGGCTTGATCCGCCTCCCCGATGTCGACAACAAGTAGCGATTCCGGCACAGCGCTTCGTCATGACACGTCCGGCGAATCGATCCTTATCGCATTTGAGTCAATCCTGCGATGACGCCCGTCATCTGAGCTGTGTCGTGAAAGACAGCCCTCTTCGGCAGTGAGAAACAACGACAGGAGTAGTCATGATCTACCACATAAACCGCGCGAAGGCCAAGGCCGGAGTCACCCCCGAGCAAATCGAGACTGCCTTGGAAAGTTGGCGCAACCAAGGACGGTCCAACCCGGCCGTGAAGTCTTTCATGGTTGGCCGCGATCTCGGCGGGGACTTCGACTACAGCTGTGTCTTCGTCGTTGAGGACCTCGACGGCCTCTACGAGTACCTGACCCACCCCGCGACTATCGGGACTGACCATGTGGGCCTGGCGCTGCTCGAACGCCTCGACATCTTCGACATCAGCGACGACGATGACCCTGACCTGTACACGAAAATCGAAGAACTGCACCGCCGGCGCAGCGCCCTGAACCCGGAGATTCCCGGCATGCTTTCGGATGTCCCGGACTTTCGCGGCGCCGGCGCGAACGACTAATCAGCACGTCACGACCGGCAAGTATACGCAGCAAGGCGCACGGCACCTGCGGTCGACGCAGTCATCGTAAAGCAGACGTCACCCGACTTCGTCACCAGCAGAGAGAGATGATCGACTTTCTCGAGCAAGACGCTGGCACGCTGCTAGTGTCTTACGGCATTGTTCGGCCTGGCGTTTAGCTTCTCAAACGTCGATCATAGGGTTTGGATCTCGCTGGATCGTGGGACTTCCTCGTCGGAGCCGCTGTGTGACTCACTGTCTTTGTGCTCTGGCAGCACCATGCCGCGTATCCGTTGTCGCCGCTGCTGATACTGCGCGACCGCGACCGATCCGCGCTCCTTTGTCGCGGTGGCGTATTATGTGCAGGTAACGCGCGGATTCTCACCGGTCAGGACCGGCGTTGCTTTCCTGTCGATGATCGCAACGCTGGTACTGGCCGCGCGGCTGGGAAGCAACGTGTTTGTTGCACGGTTCGGCCCGAAGGTCGTGGTTTCGCTCGGCATGCTGCTAGCGGCGACCGCGCTGGTGCTGTTCACCCGGCTACAGGTGGATAGCGGTCACACCGCTCACTTACTACTGCCGCTCATATATCGAATTACACGCAATCCTTGAGAAGGGGTATTTCTGTGCACCTAATCGACGCGGTAGATCGTCTTCGTGACGCCATCAATTCGCATTCAGCGCAACGAGTCGCCGACTGCTTCACTGCCGACTATGCGGCGGAGGTGCCGCACCGCCCTGCAGAGAGTTTTACTGGGCGGGAGCGTGTGCTGATGAACTGGTCCTTGATATTTACCCGAGTGCCCGATCTGCAAGCAAGTGTTCTGCGGACAGCGGTTTCGGGGTCCGAGGTGTGGTCCGAATGGGAAATGAGTGGAACTTCTTCTGAGGGACTACCCGCTCTCTTGGTCGGACCTGTAGTAATGACCGTCCGCGACGATCGGATAAATTGGGCTCGTTTCTATGTGAGTCCGGTCCCGCCCGTCTCATCCTAAGGTGACTGATCAGGTCAGTTGATCGCGGGTACCCACGGTCGGCCGGATGCCACATGGGCGAGCGCGTCGAGCAGATTGATGCCGTATTTGGTGGCGGTGGCGAGGTGAGAACGCAGATGGCAGAAGTGTTCCGCCGGTCAGGTCCGCATGCCACCGGAGATCTTCTGCCGGCTTTGACCATGCGGACTTCCCGTTCGGCGGCGTTGTTGTCGAACGGGAAACGGCGACCGAGCGGACCGGCACCACACCATCGCCCGCTTCGCACTCCCCGTCTCAGACGCAGGGGACACCGCAGCTCGCGGCGGCTCACTCCGCGCCTTTGGAGCTCGGCCAGTTGGTCGGCGATCGCGTGACGGTTGCGGGCCAGGATGTCGATGCGCTCGGTCAGACTGCCACGCTCTCGTTCGAGAGCCGCCACCGTCTCGGATGTGACGCCTTGGAAGACGGTCGGATCGCGCGGTGATTGCAGGCAGGGAAGGATGGATTGCCTGCGTCGCCAGGCCCGCGTTGAGCAGTTCTCGGATCTGCTGGACGCGGCCCAGGGCTACTTACCCGTAGTCACGGTAGTTGTTGGGCCGTGGGTCGAAGTGATCAAGCTCTTTGCCTCGTAGAACCGCACCTGTCGCGGAGACGCGCCACGTGGTGGGCCTGTGGGGTGGCCATCGCGATGTGGCACGCACACAGCCGTGGCAGCGTACTCACCGCCATCCACCGATCCCTCGGCGCCGACTGAGCGCGCGGCGGCATCCGGCGAAGATGTGACCCGGACCGCAACAAACGATGCAGCCCGTTGGGAGAACGTCCACCATGACCTCCGTACTCATTGTCAATGAGCAGTCCTTGCAGCGCCGCGGACTGCGCATGCTCCTGGCGGAGGAGCCCGGCCTGACTGTCGTCGGCGAGGCATCGAGCGGGGCCGAGGCGGTCCGCATGAGCGCCGTACTGTGCCCCGACGTCGTGGTGGTGGACAGCGACATTTCCCAGTCGGACGGCACCGAGACCATCCGCCGCATCACACGGCCTCCCGCCCTCCCCCGGACCCCCGAACTCCTCAGAACGCAAGGGAACGGCCCACGGGTGCTGATCCTGGCCCCCGCCAGCCACGAGCAGCGCGCCTACGCCGCCCTGTGCGCCGGTGCCGGTGGACTCCTTCTCCACGACGCCACCCCCGGCGAACTGACCGCAGCCATCCGTGTCGTGGCCGCCGGAGACCCCGTCATCCCCCCCCGGCCTGACCCGCGCTCTCATCGACACCGTGCGACAGCTGCAACCCGTGCTCCCTGCCGAGCGGAAAGTCGGGATCGACACGCTCACCGAGCGGGAGCGTGTCGTGCTCACCGCCGTCGCCTCCGGCTGGTCCAACGCCGAGATCGCTGCGCGGCTGTCCATCGCCACGACCACCGTCAAGGCCCACGTCAGCAGCATCCTCGCCAAGATCGGAGCCCGCGCCCGTGTCCAGGCGGTGGTCTTCGCCTACGAATCGGGCCTGGTGCGGCCGGCCGCCTGAACAGCCCGAAGTCCTGCCGCCGCCTCCAGTTGGACGACCGCTGTGGGAGACCCCTTCCGACCTGAAGATCGCCGAGCAGGTGAACCGCCTGGTCCGACCGTCGCGCCAGGCCGGGGAGGCCCGCACGGCATGGCCCCCCCGCAGCCACGCCGGTGTCAGGACAGGGGCCAGTGGCGCAAGGCGGCGTCGGCCAGCTCCTGCAAGTCGTCGCGGGGGACGCCGCTCGCGGCTTGGACGGCGATGCCGTAGGCGAGGGTGGTGCGGTAGCGGGCCAGGAGGCCGGGGTCGGTCTGCGGGGCAGATCGCCGTGCGATTGCTGCAGAAGTAGAAGGGCGGCACACATGGGACCGCTCGGCGGAAAGAGCGCTGTCGTCACCCGCCCCGCCCTGGCGGGGCTGACCCCCGACCCGGAACGGCGCTGGGTCGGCTCGGGCGCACGGAGGAGGTGGCCGCTGCCGTGGCCTTCCCGGCATCCGAGCAGAGCAGCTTCATCGCCGCTTCGAGCCTGTACGTCGACGGCGTCCTGAACCAGATCTGAGAGGCGGACCCATGCCCACCATCGGGATCATCGGCGCCGGCGAGGTCGGCAGCCAGATCGCCCGGGCGGCCCTGGCCCACGGCTACAACATCGTGATCGCCAACTCGCGCGGACCGGAAACCCTGCAGCATCTGGTCGCGGAACTCGGCCCGTCCGCGCGTGCCGCCCGCGCCGCGGACGCTGCAGCCGCCGGCGATTTCGCCGTCGTGGCCGTCCCGTTGAAAATGGTCAACAACCTGCCGGTCGGTGCCCTCGCCGGCAAGATCGTATTGGATACGAACAACTACATGATCTGGCGCGACGGTCACTTCGCCCGCATCGACTCCGGCGAGACGACCGTACTCGAGCTGCGCCAGGAGCACCTGCTGGCCTCCCGGGTCGTCCAGGCATTCACCCATATCCAAGCTCCCCGCATCACCACCGCCGGCCGCCCCGCGGGCGCCCCCGACCGGCTGGCGCTTCCGACCTCCAGCAACTTCCCCGACGCCGTCGACCTCGTGACCCGGCTCTACGACCAGTTCGGCTTCGACACCGTCAACAACAGTCCATCGAGCGCCTCGTGGCGCACGGCCCCCGGTCAACCCGCCTGGACCGCGCTGGCGCACCAAACGCGCGACGAACTCATCGCCAACCTGAGCCGAGCACAGCGCCTTGCTCCGACGTGACGCTGACCGGCGGGCCCCTTCCGCAGCCGAGGCCGTCCGGCGCGGCCGCGGCGGGCATTCCCGCTCTGCCCCTCCACCCGCGGCCCCGATCCGCAGCCACCCCACAGGAAGGCCCCTGACATGTCCGACAGTGATCTGCGCACGTTCTGCCAGCGCTACCTCGAAGCGCTCAACGCCCACCAATTCGATGGCATGGACGCATTCATCAACGACCGGACCACGTTGAACGGGGAGCCCGCCACCCGCGACGACCTCCTGGCCGTGCAACGGCAGGACGTGGACGCGGTATCGGACCTGCACTGGGAGTTGCAGGAACTGCTCTTCGACGGTGACCGTCTGGCGGCGCGCCTGGTCAACACCGGCACCCCCGTGAAGCCCTGGCTAGCGCGGCCGGACCGCCAGACGCCGGGCCGGGGCCGTCACTCTCCCCGACCGGCGCCCGGAGCGTACGACGTGCGGCTCAGCAGGGTCGGGAACTGGCGCATGGGCCCGCGAAGGCTGCGTTTCGGCCCCCGCTCCACTTATCCCAAATGCCCGGCCGGCTACGCCCCTGCGCCGACGACGAGTGCCGGCTGTTCCTGCTCGACCGCAGCCGCGCCAACCGTGCCCGCTGGTGCTCGATGGCCGTCTGCGGCAACCGTGAAAAAGCACGTCGCCACTACGAACGCACCCGCTGACCCGTCCCCCATGCGCCATACGCGGCTAGACACTGTCCGGCGGATCATGTGGCTGTGATGGCACCAAGTTAGTTCTCGCGGGCCGGACTGCGCACGGTTGCGAGGCGTTTCTGCCCCTCGGGCATGGGCAGGACGGCCAGTGCGGTGTCTGCAATGTTCCGCAGCGTCTCCGGGGCGAGGCCGGCCTTGCCTACCGCCTCGATCCCGCGGACCACCGTCAACAGAAGTGCCGCCAACCGCTCCGGATCCGCAGCGCTGTCGATGTCGCCGTGGCGCTGAGCGGCGCTGATCTCCGTCCGCAGCAGGGTCAGCAGTGCCGTCATGGTCTCGGCCGACCGTCCGGCGACCGTCGGATCGTGCTGGGCCAGTTCCGCCGCGCCCTTGGCCAACAGGCACCCGCGGCGCTCGGTGTCGGAGGCGGTGTTCTCCGCCATCAGGTGCACGTATCCCGACAGCCGGGCCAGGGCCTCTGCGTCCGGGCCACCTGCCAGCCGCCCTTCGGCCACCTCAACGACTGCGGTGCACCAGTCGCCGAACACACGGTGGAACAGCTTGCCCTTGTCGCCGAACGCGCCGTACAGGCTGCCCTTGCCCAGGCCGGTCGCCTGGGCGATGTCGTCCATCCGGGTTCCTGCATAGCCGGTCGCCCAGAACTGTTCCCGGGCCCGCTCCAGGACTTGGCGTTCGTCGAATGCGCGTGGTCTCGGCATGGTCTCAGCCTATCCATTCTTGACTCGACCGTCCATTACTGCCTACGTTATGGACGATCCATTCCACAACTGAGGGAGTTCGACATGCCAGGCGTGCTGCAGGAGAAGGTGGCCGTGATCACCGGAGGGACCAGCGGGATCGGGCTGGCCATAGCCCACCGCTTCGTCCGGGAGGGCGCACGGGTCTTCGTGACCGGCCGGGACATCGACCGCCTCGAAGCGGCAGTCAAGGAGATGGGTCCTGCCGCCACCGGCGTACGATCCGACGTCTCGGTCCTGGCCGACCTGGACGCGCTCTACGCGCGAGTCCGCGAGGAGGCCGGACGCATCGACGTGCTGGTGGCCAACGCCGGAATCGTCGCGGACGCCGCGCTCGGCGCCCACACCGAGGCGAACGTCGACCTGACACTCGCCGTCAACGTCAAGGGCCCACTATTCACCGTCCAGAAGGCGCTTCCGCTGCTGGCGGAGGGGGCCTCCATCCTGGTCATCGGCTCAAGCAACAGCGTGCGCCCCAATGAGCACCTCGAGGTCTACAGCGCCTCAAAGGCAGCGTTGAGCAACCTCGTGCACAACTGGGCCCGGCAATCGCGAGAGCGTCGATTCCGGGTCAACGTCCTCAGCCCGGGACCCACGCGGACCCCTGCCCTGCTGCGCGCCGCGGGGCCGGACGCCGACCGGTTCGCCGAGGCCGTCGTGCCACTGGGGCGGCTGGCCGACGCCGGGGAAATCGCCGAGGCCGCCCTCTTCCTGGCTTCGGACGCCTCATCGTTCGTCACCGGCGCCGAACTCTTCGCCGACGGCGGCTACACCCGGGCCTGAACGACGGCCGGTGGTGCGCAACCGGTCCCCTCGAAGCGACGGGGCGCACTCCCGGCCGCGCGCGTGCGTCGTACGAGGCCCAGTGCGCTCGAAGCACCGAGATCGTGGCGGCGGCCGCCTTGGATGACGCCGTCCGCCACCCCGACTGCCCCTCCGGCAACGCGACCTCCGCTGGGTGCTCATCCATCTCGTCGAGGAGACCGGACGGCACGCGGGGCACGCGGACATCAACCCGCTTGAGGGCGGCCCGGAGCTGCGTGCGGGTCAACCGGGCGGCGGGAGCCGCAGTTGGAGCAGCTTCAGGAGCTCTCGGGCCTCCGGTCGGCACGGACCGTTCTTCCACGGTTCGAAGGCGGCCAGGGCAGCCGGAAAGAACTCCCGCAGCAGTGAGCGCAGCTGGTTGGAGATCTGCTGTCGATTCCACGTCGCGTCCTGCTGAGCACGGGCGGGGACGGAGATGGCGCGGGCCGGATCGGAGTCCTTGGGCAGCGGCCGGTGGGCGTGCATGTCTGTGCGCAGGATGTTGGCCAGGACAAGTGCGTCACCGGAGTCCGACTTCTTGCGGGAAGCGCAGTGGCGGTCGCGGTAGCGGGCCGCGGACATCGGGTTGATCGCGAACACCTCTCGCTTCCCGGTCCGCAGTACCGCGACCAGGAGGCCGCGGGACGTCTCGATCGCCACCGGTATCGGGTTCTCTTCACTGTCGCCGTACTCGGCAAGCAGGTCCAGCAGAAGCCGGTAGCCAGCTGAGTCATCGGGGATTTGTCGCTTGGCGAGTAACTCGCCCGTGTCGTCGACCAGGGCGACGTCGTGGTGTCGCTCTGCCCAGTCGATACCGCAGGAGATGGACATCTTCCCTCCCCATGTTCGGGGTATATGTGCTGGTCATGAGCACATGCGGGCCACGCGTCGTGCTAGTCCCAGGCCTCAGCCGGTGAGGGCAGGGCCCGGGGGCGAGCGGCATACAGCCCTTTCCCGGCCGGCCTGTGGTCCGACCCGCTCCACGCCCCGGTGAGTTCACTCAGTGCAAGCGGCTCCGCATCGCCCGAAGCACGCCTCGACCGCCCAGCGGCGGCCGGCCACCCGGTGCTGCCGGTCGGGCCACTGCGGGGAGGCGGACTTCGGCCCTCGCCCAGTTGTGGACGCGCGGGCCGTGCGCGCCGTTGCCGCACGAGCGGCGCTTCTGACGCCACCGCCCGGACGCGCGTCACATCGGGACGCACCTCAGGCCGCACCGGCTTCAACGGCGCCCGTGCTCCCCGGGATTCGCCGGTGGATGTCCGCGAGCATGTTGCGCATCGCGAGGTGGAAGATCTCGGCCTGGTGGTCTCCGAGGAACGAGGTGTGTCCGAACACCTCGAGGAGGACCATGCCGTGCATGCGTCCCCACGCCTCCATGAGCAGGGTGATCGCGGGCGGCGGGAGGACTCCCGGCCCGTCGGGGGGCAGCTGGTCCAGGTGGGTCCGGAACTGGGGTGACAGCGAAGGGATGTCGGCCGCCGCGAGTTGCTCCGGGCTGAAGCCGCCGAAGAGTTCGTTCTGGAAGATCGTGCTCATCCGGCGGGCGGCGATGGTGGAGGCGCCGTCGGCCGGGGCCGCGTAGCCCCGCAGCGGTGTCCCGAACAGGAGCTTGAACCGCTCGGGGTGGGCGATGGCCCAGCCCCGGTAGCCCTCGGCCGCGTCCAGCAGACGCGACACGAACGGCCGGTCCGCCGCCGAGTCCGCCGCCGTGCCTGCAGCCGAGTCCGCCGCCGTGCCCGCAGCCGAGTCCGCCGCAGTGCCCCCAGTGCCCGCAGCCGAGTCGGCCGTCGAGTCGACGGCGGCCTGGACGGCGGAGAACAGGTCCTCGTACCCCTTGGTGACGAGCATCGTGACGAGGGCATTCCGGTTGGGAAAGTAGTGGTAGAGCGCCTGCACGGTCATGCCGAGGCTGCGCGCGACGGCCCGCAGTGACAGCCCCTCAGGACCGTGCTCGGTGATGTGCAGTTCGGCGGCGTCCAGGATCTCCCGCACCGCTGTGGCCCGCCGCCGCTCCCGCAGCGTGGGCGGAGCAGATGAGGCGGATCGAGCGGCCGGGGCGGAGGGAGCAGACGGCGCGGACGGAGCCGGCGGGACGGCGTTCTTCGGCCGTTCGGGTACGGGCATGCGCCCACCCTACGGCGCTCCTCTGGCACCTGACCATAAAACGAGCACTGTCAGGTAAATCTCGCACTGCCAACTTCCCCGTGCCCTCCTCTAGCGTCGTCGCGTCCCAACACATTGATCCTCAAAGGAGATTCCGCGTGTTCGAACGCATAGCCGAGCTGGCGATCCGCCGGGCCCGGCTGGTACTCATCGTCGCCGTCGTGGCGACAGCTCTCATGGGTGCTCTCGGTAGCGGCGCCTTCACCAAGCTGCTGGGTGGCGGTTTCGACGACCCGGCTTCCCAGTCCACCCGGGCACGCGATCTCATCGACAAGAAATTCGGCGGCGAGACCAACCTCGTGCTGCTGGTCCGCGCCGGCGACGGCCGGGTCGACACCCCGGCTGCCGAGCAGAACGGCAAGGCGCTGGTTGCGAGCCTGAAGAAGGAGAAGACGCTCGCGAACGTCGTCTCGTACTGGGACACGCGCAGCGCCCAACTCCTGTCCACGGACGGCCGCGAGGCCATGGTCCTCGCCCACGTCAAGGGCGACCCGACCCAGCAGCAGAAGAACGCCACGAGCCTGCTGGACGATTACGACGGCACGTACAACAAAGCCCTCACGGTACGGGCCGGCGGGGTGGCCGCCGTCCGCAACGACATGTCGACGCAGGTGGTCGAGGATCTTGAACTGGCCGAGCTGATCGCGATTCCGCTGACCCTCATACTGCTGCTGTTCGTTTTCGGCAGCGTGGTCGCCGCGCTGCTGCCGCTGGCCATCGCCGTCATCGCCATCCTGGGCTCGTTCGCCGAACTGTCCCTGCTCGCCGACGTCAGCAGCGTCTCGAACACGGCGACCAACCTCACCACGGCTCTCGGCCTGGGACTGGGTATCGACTACGGCCTGTTGATGATCAGCCGGTTCAGGGAACAGCTCGCGACCGGCGCGAGCGTGGAGGACGCCGTCCGCCGGACGGTGCACACCGCCGGCCGCACCGTCGCGTTCTCCGCCTCCACCGTGGCCGCCGCACTCGCGGCGCTTCTCGTCTTCCCGCAGTATTTCCTGCGCTCGTTCGGCTTCGCCGGGGTCGGCGTCGTCGCCATCGCGGCCGTCAGCGCGCTGTTCGTCATGCCGCCGCTGCTCGTCGTCCTGGGGCACCGGGTCAACAAGGGGCAGATGCCCTGGGCGAAGTCCGCGAACGCCACCACGCGCGTCTCCGTATGGGCGCGGCTGGCGCGTACCGTCATGCGGCGGCCCGCGCTCACCGCGCTGCCCGTCCTCGCGGTCCTGCTGGTGGCGGCGAGCCCGCTGCTCGGCATCACCTTCGGCACCCCGGACGAACGCGTGCTGCCCAAGGACGCCGAGAGCCGCCAGGTCTCCGCGACGCTCCAGAAGACCTTCAACGGCAACGACAACGCCGCCCTCCAGATCGTCATCGGCCAGAACGTGGACAAAGCCCCGTTGGGTACGTACGCCGATCAACTGTCCCAGCTCAAGGGCGTGGTACGGGTCGAGACCAGCACCGGAACCTACACCCATGGGCAGGAATCGGCGGCCGGTCCCGGCAGCGCCAACCTCAGCCGCCCCGACGGCCAACGGATCAGCGTCGTCAGCTCCTTGGCGCCGAAGTCCGACGCGGCACAGAGCCTGGTCGGCGACGTACGGGCGCTCACCCCGCCCCCCGGCACCCACCCGCTGGTGGGCGGCATCGACGCCGAACTGGTCGACGCCAAGCACTCCATCAGCGGCCAACTCCCGCTCGCCATCGGCCTGGTCGTCCTGACCACGTTCATCCTGCTCTTCCTGTTCACCGGCAGTATCGTGCAGCCGCTGCGCGCCCTGGCCCTGAACGCGATCACCCAGGTGGCGACGCTCGGCATCATGACCTGGATCTTCCAGGACGGCCATCTCTCCTCCCTGCTCGGCTTCACGGCGCAGCCGATGGAGATGGCGATGACCGTGCTGATGTTCTGCATCGTCTTCGGTCTGTCGATGGACTACGAGGTGTTCGTCACCAGCCGGATCAAGGAACTCCACGACCAGGGCGAGGACACCGAGTCCGCCGTCACCAACGGCCTCGGGCACACCGGGCGCATCGTCACCGCCGCCGCCTGCCTGCTCGCGGTGAGCTTCTTCGCCTTCGGTACGGCCAAGCTCAGCTTCATGCAGATGTTCGGCCTGGGCAGCGGGCTGGCCATCCTCATCGACGCCGTCGCCATCCGCGGTGTCCTCGTCCCGGCCGCGATGCGCCTGCTCGGTGGCTCGGCCTGGTACGCGCCCGGCTTCCTGCGCAGGTTCCACAGCCGGTTCGGCCTCAGCGAAAGCGCGCCCGAGCCCGCTGCGGCGCCCGAACCGGCAGTCTCACGGGGTTGACTCCGGCCCCAGCGTCCGGCCCGGCGCGGAGTCCGGCCGGGGTGACACCGCCCAGCGGGCCGCGAGCCTGCTGACGAGGCAGCGCCCCCGGCCGTGTTCGCGTGCGGATCAGCCAGGGTGCACGGACCGGGGGGGGGGGGGGGGGGGGGGGGGGGGGGGGGGGGGGAGGGGAGGGGGGGGGGGGGGGGGGGGGGGGGGGGGAGGGGGGCCGCTCAGCC
>NZ_JBWKDW010000025.1:0-126960 GCF_056435735.1 Streptomyces sp. NPDC043878 | reverse complement strand
CTCCCCCACCCCCCCCCCCCCCCCCCCCTCTCTTCTCCCCCCCCCCCCCCCCCCCCCCCCCCCCCCCCCTTCCCCCCCCCCCCCCCCCCCCCCCCCCCCCCCCCGGTCCGTCAAACGAGGACGACGCCGCAGGCGCTCATCAGCTCAGCTGAACGGGGGACGCCCAAGCGGGATTGCGGCCGGTGAAAGCGACCAGCCGGTCCAGAGGTGGTGCGCTTGCCTCGATGGCGATTTCGGGGCCGAAGGGCATGCCGGGGCCACGGTATTCCGGCTGGATCACGCCTTCGAGCACGGTGAGGGCATGCTGGCAGGTTTGCGGGTCCGGGGTCCATCGCTGGCCGGTGGCACGGGCCAGGTCCCAGCCGTGGCCGAGCGTTTCGATCAACAGCAGGTCGATGACTGCGGAGCCCGGATAGGCGCCGCCCAGCAGCGGAACGTGCACGGTAGCTGTCGCGAGGCCGCCGGCCAGGCCCGATCGGACCGTGGAGGCGAGGTGCGCGATCACGGCACCCGGGTCGTCGGGGCCCGTGAACGCGGACGGGTCGGGCCGGTCGCTGCCGGACGGGCCGGTGAAGGCAGCGTCGAAGTAGGTGAGCCAGCCCAGCAGGTGGCGGCGCAACGTACTCACGTCGAAGTCGTCGCACGGCGTGGGGAGCTTGTCCTGCTCAGGAGTGATGCCGGGGAACAGGTCAGCCAGCTCGTCGAGTATCGCAAAGATCATGGAACCACTTTCTCTGATAGGTGACTATATCGAGTGTAGTCCACTGTCAAAGGTTGACGACCGGGCAGGGTCTAGAGTCATAGGGGTGGTGACACAAGAGGCCGGACGGCGGGCCGAGTACGCGGCTGCGACCCGTCAAGCGATCCTGCTGGCGGCGCGGGCACTGTTCGTCGAACGGGGATATTTCGACACCCGGGTGCAGGACATCGCCCGCGCAGCGCGGGTAGCAGCGCCCACCGTCTACGCGGCGGTCGGAGGCAAGAGCGGTTTGCTACGCACACTCATCGAGGACGGGGTGCGCGCCGCGGAGGGCGGCGGCATCTACGAGCGGATCGCTGCGCAAACCGACCCCGGCGCGCTGCTGCGCATGCTCGTGGACGGCACTCGAAGCGAGTTCGAGCTCTGGTCGCCGATCATGCGTCAGGCGATCGCCGCCGCACCCCAGGACGCCGGGGTCCGGGAGACCGTCGACGCGGCGCACGACAGCCTGCGCCGCGGATTGCGGGCCACTGCGGCCCGGCTCGGAGAACTGGGCGCGCTGCGCGCCGGAGTCACCGTCGACGAGGCTGCGGACGTGCTCTGGTACTTCCTCGGCAACGCCTCCTACTTCACACTGACCGACGACTGCCACTGGCCGCTCGACCGCTGCGCCGACTGGCTGCACCGGTGCCTCACCGCCGCGCTGCTCGACACGTAAGGGAGTGGCCGGCCAGGACCGCACGCCGGCGTGGGCGCGGCGGCCGGGCGACACGCAGCTGCCGGGAACGGCCGGCGCCTCGGCCGCAGACCCGCTTCGACCCGATTCGGCTGACGACCGGCGTCGAAATCCCCGACGGCCCGCTGCCGCCCTTCCGCCAGGCCGACGCCCAGTCACACCGGCGCCACGCCGAGGAACGGTCGACAGGCGTAGGCGGCGCATTCCATGCCCGGCAGAGCGCTTCTCCAGCCAGAAGGCGATCGACGAACTGGGCTGGAGCACACGCCCGATCGAGGAGATCCTGCGGGACACCGGGCAGAGCCTGATCGACCACGGCTTCGTCCACCCGCGTCGAGCAGGTCGTGCGGATCTCTGAGGGCCGCCCCGGACTTTCCCTCGGCAGGGCGCCCGGTGAGTGATCGGCGAGGTGGTCGGCGCGGTCGACGAAGGTCTGTGGGCCGTAGGTGTTGATGTACTGGAGGGTGCCGCCGGTCCAGGGGGCGAAGCCGATGCCGTGGATCGAGCCGATGTTGGCGTCGGCCACGGAGTCAGGACGCCGTCGTCGAGCACGCGGACGGTTTCCAGCGCCTGGATGAACAGAAGCCGGTCGTGGATGTCCTGCTCCGGTATCCCGGCGTCGTCGGGCCGGGTCCATCGTTCCGCCAGACCCGGCCACAGCTGCTTGGGTCCGTCAGCCGGGTAGTCGTAGAAGCTGGCGCCGGCGGCCTTCCCGGTGCGTCCGAGCTCCCTGGCGAGGACGTCGAGCAGCTGGTAGGGGGGATTGCTGCTGAGATCCGGGGCGGCGCTCTCGCCCAGGTCCGCGAGGGTCTGGGCGCGGATCTTCAAGGGCAGGGTGAGGGTCACCTCGTCGAGGACAGCGAGCGGGCCGACCGCCATGCCCGTCTTGCGGGCGACGTTCTCCACGAGGGCCGGGTGGACGCCTTCGGCGACCAGGGCGGCGCCTCGGTGATGTGGGTGCCGAAGGTGCGGGAGGTGCGGTCATGTGAGGCATGGGGGTTCCCGTCCCTGTCGGCGGGGCTTCGTCGCCCCGCGTGCCCTGGTTGGAATCAGGGTCCTGACGGCTGTGGTTGGTGCGCAAGGCGGCTTCTGTCAGGCGGAGGTGTCTCTGCGAAAGAGCTGGTCAGGGCCTTGTCGTCCGCCTTGCTCACCACTGGCAGCGGCTGCGCCGTGGCCTGCACTCCACGTTCGGCGATACCCGCGATTCCGTCGTTGCGCCCTTTCGATCGGACCGCCCTCTTGTACCCTCATGAAAGTATGGTCATACTTCAAAAGTCGGCGGGACGCTCAGGGACCTGAACCCAGCGGGGCCCTTCCGAAGCCTCCGACCGTCGACTCCGCGGACTGCAGCCGCAGTCGGGAGACCCGGACCGCCCTGCGCCCACCCTGCGAGGAAGAAGGGGTCGGCGCACTGGCGGTAACCCCTCACCTCGAAGGGCACGACCGTGAATGACGCAGACGGAGTACGAGGCGACGTGGTGACGTCGTACAAGAACGCACCGACTCGCACGGTCACCGCGGACGGGGTGGCCTTCGCCTACCGTGATCTCGGTCCCCGGTCCGGTGTCCCGGTGATCTTCCTCACCCACCTGGCCGCGGTGCTCGACAACTGGGACCCCCGGGTCGTCGACGGCATCGCCGCCAGGCACCGGGTAATCACGTTCGACAACAGGGGAGTCGGCGCGTCCACCGGTTCGACACCGAAGACCATCGAGGAGATGGCCAAGGACGCTGCCACGTTCATCCGGGCGCTCGGGCTCGAGCAGGTGGACGTCCTCGGTTTCTCGATGGGCGGCATGATCGCCCAGGTGATCGCGCAGACCGAACCGCAACTCATCCGCAGGCTGATCCTCGCGGGCACCGGTCCTGCCGGCGGCGAGGGCATCAAGAACGTGACCCGGATCTCCCACCTCGACACCCTCCGGGCCCTGCTCACCCTTCAGGACCCGAAGCAGTTCCTCTTCTTCACCCGCACGGTGAACGGGCGTCGGGCCGGCAAGCAGTTCCTGGCCCGTCTGAAGGAGCGCACGCAGGACCGGGACAAGGCGATCTCCCTCATCTCCTACTTCTCCCAGCTCAAGGCCATTCACCGCTGGGGGCTGGCACGGCCGCAGGATCTCTCCGTCATCCAGCAACCCGTGCTCGTCGCCAACGGTGACGACGACCGGATGGTTCCGACGAAGAACTCGGTCGCCATGGCCCGGCGGCTGCCGAACGCCGAGCTTGAGGTCTACCCCGACGCCGGACACGGCGGCATCTTCCAGTTCCACGAGCAGTTCGTGCCGACGGCTCTCCAGTTCCTCGAACGGCCGTAGGCGCGCAGTGCGGTCGGCGCCGGGGCCGAGGGCGTCGGCTCAGAGCCGGACGCCGGTGGGGGCGGCCGTGCTTCCCGTTCCGAGCCGGTGGTTCGTCCCGGCCACGCTCGCGACCCGGTCAGTCCTGGCTCCTGGCTGCTCGGCGCGAGCCGCGGTCGGGCGCGCGTCATCACGCAGGGCGCGGCGGCGGCAGGCGGTCACCCGGCCGCCAATTGACCGTCCCCCTCAGAGCATGAAGGTGAGGGCGTTCTCGATTCCCTTCTCCAGGACCTCGTCGGAGAACTTCCGGTCGGAGAGAGCGCGGGACAACTGCAACGTTCCCACCGTCATGGCGAAGAGCCCGAGGGCCTTACCGCGGGCGGACTGCGGATCCTCGGGTGCCAGGCGGGCGGCGATCTCTTCCACGATGGCCCTGGTGCCGTCGGTGTAGGCGTCCTTGGTCCCGTCGCCGCAGCGGCCGACCTCGTCGAGCAGGGCGGCGGACGGGCATCCGTCGCCGGGGTTGTCCCGGTGTTCGGGTGACAGGTACTCGCGAACGAAATCCTCGAGCCCCTCGCGACCGGGCCGCAGCGTGCCGTACTTCTTCATCTGGGTGCGCAGCTGGTCGGCGACGACGTTGGCGACGAGGTCGTCCTTGGAGTCGAAGTGGGCGTAGAAGGCTCCGTTGGTGAGTCCGGCGTCCGACATCAGAGTGGAGATGCCGGAGCCGTCTATGCCGTCCTGCTTGAACCGGTGGCCGGCCCGCTCGATGATCCGTTGCCGCGTCACCTGCTTGTGTTCCTTGGTGTAGCGCGCCACAGGGTTCCCCTCCGTCAACTCCGCCGGGCCATTGCCTCGCATCCCATTCTAATCTATGGTCTGACGCATGTAATATTATGATCGGCAGGTTATTTTCCGGCCGACCGCCGCCCCGGACGCCACCGCCACGCGGGCGGTGTCCGCCGAAGGCGGCGTCCCGCGCCACCGGCGGGCACCCTGCGGCGTTCGGCGCGCACCGTCGAGTCCGACGGCCGCTCTGCCGGGCCGTGAAGCGGAGCGCTTCGTATCCGTCCCTCTGGGGGCTCGCCCGCCCAGCCCGGCTCCCGAGTGGTCCGCGGCGGAGCAGAGCAGGATCAGGCACGGGGATGGCCGGCATCGGGCTCCGGCAGCGTCCACGTCACGCGCCCTGCCTTCCACCCAGGCCGTCGGCAGCCCGGGGGACCGCACCGGCCTGACCGGTCTGTGTCAGGCCCGTGGCGGCATGCCGAAGACCTCGTCACCCGGTTTGAACGGGGTTGACTCCGGTGCAGACGGCCTCGACGACTCCGCAGACGTCGCCCGGGCGCCACGTGCCGCCCGGTCCCGTTGCCGCCGCCGTGAGGAGTCGGTCTGCCTTCATTGCCGGTCGGTGTCACAGCGCGCCCTTCAGCACCCGTGCCTGCCGGCGCCAGAACTCCCGCGAGACCTCGGCCTGGGGAAACACGAGGTCGAAGCCGTGGAAAGCGCCGGGGACGACGTCGAGGTCGCAGGGGACGCCGCTGTCACCTCGATGCCGACCTGCACCCCGTGCGCGACCACGGCGTTCTTGACGCCCTGGTCGACCAGGGCCTTCTGCGCGGTGTCGGCTGCGACCTTGTCCAGCAGCGCGATGCCGGCAGCGTTGTCGTGCACGGATGCGGCGAGCACCACCACCGCGATCACCAGGCCCAACGCGTCAACAGCCAGGCCGCGCTTGCGGCCCGGTACCTTTTTTTGCCGCATCACGCCCCGTCGACTCCGCGGGCACCCCGGCCGCCGCGTGCACGCTCTGGGTGTCGAGCACCGCCAGGCTCGGGTCCGCCTTCCGCCGCACCTGCCAGCGCAGCAGGTCGTGGATGGTCTGGTCGGTGCCGTCATCGCGCCACTTGGTGAAGTGGTACATCACCCCGCCGCGCGGTGGCAGGTCGGGCGGAAGCAGGTCCCACTGACAGCCGGTGCGGCCCTGGTAGAGGAGCGCGTTGACGATCTCCCGTATCTCGTACCGGCCCTGGTGGCCGCTGACCGAGCGATGCGGGCCTTCCACGCGGCGATCCGCGGCTCGATCAGCGCCCACTGCTTGTCGGACAGGTCGGTCTTTGCCGCACGAGCTGGCCCGGCTGATCGGACAGGATGTGGGGCCTCCGAGTGATCCGGGTCGAACCGGGGTCGAATCAGAGTGTTTTCCTCTGACTGCCTCCGATCGCCACTGCAGCCCGGCCTAGCAGGTCACAGCCTCATCGCCCCCACTCAAGCGCAGGTCGGAAAGGTCCGCTGGCTGTACCACTGGTTCCTGGCGAAGGCGGTGGTGTGCGGCATGGCGTTCCCGTCCCTGAGTGCGGGGCCGCGCCGCCCCGCGTGCCGTGGTCGCACTCAGCGTCGTGACGCGGGCCCGCCCGGCAAGGTGGCTTCTGGCAGACGGAAGTACTTCGGTGTCCCGCTACAGCGGCGCCGGCGACGAAGCCCCGCGGATCACGAGGCGGGGCGTGCCCGTGCCGTCGGCGGGAACCGTCCACAGGTCGCTGCTGCCGACCCTGCCGTCGGATGGCAGGGCGTACGCGAGGGTGTCGTCGTCCAGCCAGGTGGCCTGGTCGTCGACGCTGTGGCGCTCGGCCAGGGGTGTCTCGCGCAGGGTGCTCAGGTCGAGGACGTACTCGTGCCACAGGGCGGTACGGGAAAGGACGCGCTTCTTGAAGGCGAGCCGGGTTCCGTCGGGGGACAGCGAGGGGCACTCCACGTTCTCTGTCAGCGTGGTCACCGTGCGCCGGGAGAGCGAACCGCGCACCAGGTAGGTGCGGTTGGCGGTGTTGAGAGTGGCGTAGAAGGTGTCGTCGTCGGCGGCGAAGGTGACGCCCCAGAAGTTGACGTCCGACGCGTGGTAGGGCTTGCCGTCCAGGACGACGGAGAACGTCTCCAGGCTGGGCGTCAGCCGCATGGTGCGGGTGTCCAGGACCGAGGTCCGGGTGGAGAAGAACGCCGAGGAATACGACTCGCCCGAGACGAACACCGTCCAGGCGACGAAGCGGCCGCTGGGCGAGACCCGGGCCCGGCTGGGATTGCCCGCGAGCGGGAAGGTGCGCCTGGTGCGCAGGTTCGCGTCCAGGAGCAGAACCCGGTTGCTCTGCTTGAGGACGCCGGGGACGGACTGGAGGCAGACGCCGGTGCCGGCCGCCGCGTAGAAGCGGGCGCACTTCAGGTCCGTCGCGGTCCGCGCACTCCCGGGGGCGGCGGAGGGGACCGAGGCGACCGCCGTCCGGTGGGGTCCGGCGGCCCCGTTGACGAACGTCAGGCGGCCCTTCTGGCCGAGCGTGAGCCTGCCCGCGCTGACGGTGGGGTCGCCCGCCCGCGGCCGGTCGGCCCGGTCGGCGCGGGTGGCTGCGTGCAGGACAACGCCGGTGCCCAGGCCCGCGAGGACCAGCACCGCGGCGGCGAGTATCAGCAGACGGCGACGGAGTGACGACATGGGGTTCCTCGGGGCCGGGGTGGTCATCGGGTTCCGCCGGCCGGCCGGAGCACCACGCCCGCGACGGCCGCGCAGCACAGCAGCCCGGCGGCCGACACCGCCAGCGCGGGCCCGTCGCCCCACACCGTCCAGGCGGCGCCGAAGGCGAGCGAGCAGCAGAACCGGGCCAGCGCCTGGCTGGTGCCGACGATGGCGAGTCCGCTGGCCCGCAGACGCTCGGGAACGACGTCGGCGAGGGCGGCCGGGAGCACGCCGTCGGTGGCCGCGTAGAACGCGCCGTGCAGGGCGAGCACGAGACAGGGCAGGACCGGGGTGGACGGAGCCCACAACAGCAGGGCGTAGCCGGTGAGCAGGGCCATGTGTCCCGCGAGGAACACGGTGTGCCGCCCGATCCGGTCGGCCAGCGCGCCGACGGGCACGGCCAGGAGCAGGAACACCGCCGCTGTGCCCAGCGGCAGCAGCGGGAACCACTGCTCGCCGATGCCCGCGCGCCGTTGCAGCAGCAGGTAGACGAACGCGTCGCTGACGGTGGTCAGGCCCAACAGCGCGGCGCAGCCGGCGAGCGCCCGCAGCCGCGGCAGACGCAGCAACTCCAGCGCCTCGCGCACGCGGACGGGCCGGCGCTCCTCCAGGGCGCCCGCCCCGCCCGGCCGTTGGCCGTCGAGCGGGCCGGCGTCACCCGACCCGCGGTGGCCGGCCGTGGCTGCTTCACCACGCGGCGGGCCGTGCACCGCGTCCGTGTCGCCCGGCGGTCGTCCGTGCACGACGGCTGCCTCACCCGGCGGCGGGCTGTCCACCGAGTGCGTGTCGCCCGGCAGCGGGCCGTGCGGCGCGTCCGTGCCGCCCGGCAGTGGGCCGTCCAGCGTGTCCACGCCGGCCGCCAGCGGGCCGAGCGCCGCGTCCGTGTCGCCCGGCGGTCGGCCGTGCACGACGGCTGCCTCACCCGGCGGCGGGCTGTCCACCGAGTGCGTGTCGCCCGGCAGCGGGCCGTGCACCACGGCTGCTTCGCCCGGCAGCCGGTCCTCGGCCGTGTCCGCCCCGCCCGGCCGGGCGGGGCGTTGCCCGCCGGGTACGAACAGCACCAGGACGAGCACCCCGAGCGCGGCGAAGCAGGCGCTCACGCCGAACACGGCGTCGTATCCGTCGGTCGCCGCGCGCAGGATGAAGAACGCCGCCAGCGGGCCGAGCATCGCACCGGTGGTGTCCATCGCCCGGTGCACACCGAAGGCCCGGCCCTGTTTGCCGGCCGGTGTGGACAGGGAGATCATCGCGTCGCGCGGGGCGGTGCGCAGGCCCTTGCCGGTGCGCTCCAGGGCGAGAACCGTGCCGAGGGTGCCGACACTGCTCGCGAGCAGGAGCAGCGGCTTGCACAGCGCGGACAGGCCGTAGCCGAGTCCGGCCATGAGTTTGTGGTTGCGCACCCGGTCGGCGAGGTGGCCGCCGGTCAGCTGGACCAGCGCGCTGACCCCGTTGTAGACGCCGTCGAGGGCGCCGAAGCCCAGCGGGCTGAAGCCGAGGGTGGTGACGAAGTAGAGCGGCAGTACGGCGGTGACCATCTCCGAGGAGATGTCGGTTATCAGGCTGACGGTGCCCAGGACGAGGACGACCGGGGCGACCCCGGGTCCCCGGCCGCGTCTTCGGGCCTGCCCGGTGTCCACCGCCTGGGGCGTGGAGCGGTCGGTGAGGTACATGTCGGTACTCCCGGTGCGCTGTGCTCAGTTCTGCCGACTGCTCTCGTCCCGTAGCCAGGTGCCGAAGTCCTCGGTCCGGACGGCTTTCGCGGCCCTGCGCCGGGCGACCACCGCCGCCGCGACGAAGACTACGACAGCCGTGAACAGGCCCGGCTCCCCGCGGAGTACGGCGACGAGGTCCGCCCGGCTCGTGCGCGCCGACGCCTCCCGGGGGTCCTGGTGCCGTTCGACCTGGGCGGTGGACACCGCGGCCCTGACCCGCCGCCTCATCAGGTCCGGCCAGGTGCGCGGCGGGTGGACCACGACCCGGGCCGCGTCGACCACGAGCCGCTCCGCGGGGGCGAAGGCCAGGGACGCGGCCAGGTCGTCCGCCATCAGGGGCGGCAGGGCGGCGATCCGGGCGTGCCCGGCCCGGGACACCGCGATGACTCCCCGCCCGAACAGCCCCTCGCGTACGGCGGGCAGGCGCTGCCACACCCGGTAGTAGGCGCGCACCCGCCAGGCGCACGCGGCCAGCGGGATCTCCCGCGCCGGCGCGGTGGCGAGGATGCCGGAGGCGGCGTCGTCCAGGGGGCCGGCGAGCGCCCGTACGTCGGCGCCGGCGAGTACGACGTCGGCGTCCACGTACAACCGGGGGAAGCCGCGGGCGTGCTCGTCACCGGCCCGCAGCGCGGCGTGCTTGGAGGGGACGGGGATCTCGACCACGCGCACCCGCGGGCCACGAGCGGCCGCGATCCGCGCGGTGCCGTCCGTGCAGCCGTTGCATACGACGACGATGTCGGTGTCGTCCTCGGCGGAATCGGCCAGCAGCGAATCGAGGAGCCGGCCGATGACTTTTTCCTCGTCGTGAGCCGGGATCACAATGCTCGTCACCTGGGCAGTATGCCGTCGGTGTCACCCTTGTGAGGTGTGTTTCGTCCAAGTGTTCCCGCTAGTGCGTCCAGTGGTCTAGATTGATGACCGCCAGACCCGGTTTGGGTGGGGAACTTGCTCTTGCCTGCACGTCATGTCATGGCGTGTGATGCCGGATACGGAACAGGCAGCAGCCAACACGCGAACAGCGTGCGGCGGTTGGGGAACCGCTGGAGCTGCGCCGATTTCAGGTACCGCTGTGTGGAGGGCGCAGCCGTACTGCCGCAACCCCGGGTCACGGATCTGATCCCGTACGCCCGGTCTCGTTCGGTCAGGGGTAACCGCGCATGTGGTGGGGGGGGCATGACCATTGAGGTCACGCATGAGCTACTGGATGTGGAACGCAGAAGTCCAGAAGCTCGCCGAAGACGCTGGGAACAGAACTACCGGATAGTCCTGCTGGTCGCGGACGGCTTCGCAGCCACCGCCGCGGCCTTCGTGATCCACGCGGCCTACGGCCGCTGGGCGGTGGCCCTGGTGCTGCCCCCGACCTGGATCGCGGTCATGGTCGCCCATCGCTCCTACGACCGCGGCGCCTTGGGCATGGGGACAGAGGAGTACCGGCGGGTGCTGCGCGGCGCGGTCGCGCTGCCGGCGCTGGCCGCGGTCGCGCACTGGCTGTTCACGCACGACCTGGGCCTTCTCCATGACATGACCATGGCCGCAGTGCCGGCCACGGCCATCGCCCTGCCCGTCCGGTACGCGCTGCGCCGCCGGCTGTACAGACGATGGGTGCGCGGCCGTGACCGCAGCGCGACGCTCCTGGTCGGGCCCTCGCGCGGCATCGTGGAACTGGCGGCCGTGCTGCGGCGCGGCGGCGCGCACGAACTCCAGGTCGCCGGCGTGTGCCTGAGCGACCCGCGGAACGCGGCGGCCATCCGCAGGCTGGGCCTCCCCGTCTTCGGGGGCGTCGACAACATGAACGACGTCATCCGGGCCATGGGCGTCAGTGCCGTGGTGGCGCTGCCCGCGCCCGAGTTCGACGCCTCCGTCCTGCGCCGGATGTCCTGGACGGCGGCGGCCCAGGGCGTCGACTTCATGCTGGCCCCGGTCCTGGCCGACGTGTCCGCCTCCCGCCTGACGGTACGGCCCACCAACGGCGTGCCGCTGGTACGGGTGGAGGCGCCGAACCTCTCCCGGATCTCCCGGCTGCCCAAGGAACTCCTCGACCGGTCGCTGGCGGCGCTGCTGCTGACGCTCCTCGCACCGTTCATGCTGCTGATCGCCCTGGTCGTCCGGCTGGACAGCTCCGGCCCCGCCCTGTTCCGGCAGCAGCGGGTCGGCCGGTACGGCGACCACTTCACGATGCTCAAGTTCCGCACCATGCGCGAGGACTCGGAGGTGCTGCGGGCGGAACTGGAGCACCTCAACGAGAACAGCGACGGGCTGCTGTTCAAGGTGAAGCAGGACCCCCGGATCACCCGGGTCGGCTCGATGCTGCGCCGCTCCTCGCTCGACGAACTCCCGCAGCTCATCAACGTGCTCGGCGGACACATGTCGCTCGTCGGACCCCGGCCCCCGCTGCCCGAGGAGGTCGAGGCGTACACGCCGGAGGTCAACCGCCGGATGCTCGTGAAGCCCGGCCTCACCGGGCTGTGGCAGGTCAGCGGCCGCTCGGACCTGCCCTGGGACGAAGCGGTCCGGCTCGACCTCGGATACGTGGACAACTGGTCCACGAGTCTTGACGTATCGATTCTGCTGCGCACCGCGTCGGCAGTGGTGCGCGGAACGGGGGCCTACTGATGGACCAAGGGGAGAGGTACACAGTGACGCAGACCACGGAGCCCTTGGGGGTCGCGGTCGTCGGGGCCGGCTACTGGGGCCCGAACCTCGTGCGCAACTTCCAGGCCAGCCCGCAGTTCCGGCTGCGCCACCTGTGCGACCTCGACGTCGAGCGGGCCCGGCGGGTCCTCGGCGGCTACTCGACCGTCCAGGCCACCTCCGACTACGCGGCCGTCCTCGCCGACCCGGAGGTGGCCGCCGTCGCCGTGGCCACGCCCGCCGGCACGCACCTCGACATCGCCCTGGCCGCCCTGCGCGCCGGCAAGCACGTCCTGGTGGAGAAGCCGCTCGCGGCGACCTACGCCGACGGGCAGCGCCTGGTCGCCGAGGCCGAGGAGCGCGGACTCACCCTGATGTGCGACCACACCTACTGCTACACGCCCGCCGTGGGCCGCATCCGCGAACTGGTCCGCTCCGGCGAACTGGGCGAGATCCACTTCGTCGACTCGGTGCGGATCAACCTCGGGCTCGTGCAGAAGGACATCGACGTCATGTGGGACCTCGCCCCGCACGACCTGTCCATCCTGGACTTCATCCTCCCCGACAACGTCGAGCCGGTCGCCGTCGCCGCCCACGGCGCCGACCCGATCGGCGCCGGACAGGCCTGCGTCGCCTATCTGACGCTCCAGCTCAACACCGGCGCCATCGCCCACGTGCACGTCAACTGGCTGTCCCCGACCAAGGTCCGCACCACCATGGTGGGCGGCTCCAAACGCACCCTGATCTGGGACGACCTCAACCCCGCCCAGCGCGTGGCCGTCTTCGACCGGGGGGTCGACCTGGCCACGCCCCAGGAGATCGGCGTGGACGAGCGCCGGGACATGCTCATCTCCTACCGCTCCGGGGACATGGTCGCGCCCGCGATCGGCGAGAAGGAGGCGCTGCGCAGCATGGTCGACGAGTTCGCCGACGCGGTCAGGGAGCGCCGGGCACCGCTCACCGACGGCCGGGCGGGCCTGCGCGTGCTGGACATTCTTGAGGCGGCGTCCCGGAGCCTGGAGTTCCGCGGCGCGGTCGTCGGCCTCCGCGCTGGGCGTTGACGGTTCCACTTCACCGAGAGGGCAGGGCAGTTGAGCAGCGTACGAGGCAAGAAGATCCTGGTCACCGGGGGAGCGGGCACGATCGGCTCCCACCTCGTCGACCTCCTGGTCGAGGGCGGCGCCCGCGAGATCGTGGTGCTCGACAACTTCGTGCGCGGGCGGCGCGACAACCTCGCCCGGGCGCTGCCCAGCGGCGTCGTGGAGGTCGTCGACGGTGACATCCGCGACGCCGACACGGTCCGCAAGGCCACCGAGGGCGCCGACCTGGTGTTCCATCTCGCGGCGATCCGCATCACCCAGTGCGCGGAGGAACCCCGGCTCGCCAACGAGGTCCTGGTCGACGGCACGTTCAACGTGCTGGAGGCGGCGGTCGAGGCCGGGGTGGGCAAGGTGGTCGCCTCCTCCTCGGCGTCCGTCTACGGCATGGCCGAGACCTTCCCGACGACCGAGCGCCACCACGCGTACAACAACGACACGTTCTACGGCGCGGCGAAGGCCTTCAACGAGGGCATGCTGCGCAGCTTCCACGCCATGAACGGCCTGGACTACGTGGCGCTGCGCTACTTCAACGTCTACGGCCCCCGGATGGACATCCACGGCCTCTACACCGAGGTGCTCATCCGCTGGATGGAGCGCATCGAGGCGGGCGAGCCGCCGCTGATCCTCGGCGACGGCACCCAGACGATGGACTTCGTCGACGTCCGGGACATCGCCAGGGCCAACGTGCTGGCCGCCGAGTCCGATCTGACCGACGAGGTCTTCAACGTGGCCAGCGGTACGGAGACCTCGCTGCGCGAGCTCGCCGACGGACTGCTGGAGGCGATGGGCGCCCCGCGCCTGGAGCCGGTGCACGGCCCCGCCCGCGCGGTGAACGGGGTGAGCCGGCGGCTCGCGGACACCACCCGGGCCACCGAACGGCTCGGCTTCACGGCCCGGATCGACCTGCGGACCGGACTGCGGGACCTGGTGGAGTGGTGGCGTGCCGAGCGCGCCGCCGCCGCGGAGGGCTCGCGATGAGCGCCGACCGCATCCCGGTGATGATCCCGTGGCTCGGCGAGGAGGAGGCCCGGGCCGCCTCCGACGCCGTGCTGTCCGGCTGGGTCGCCCAGGGCCCCCGGGTCGCCGCCTTCGAGCGGGCCTTCGCGGAGCGGGTGGGCGCCGGGTACGGCGTCGCGGTCAGCTCCTGCACCACCGCCCTGCACCTGGCGCTCGTCGCGCTCGGGCTGGGCCCGGGCGACGAGGTCGTGGTGCCCTCCCTGTCGTTCATCGCCACCGCCAACGCGGTGCGCTACGTCGGTGCCGACCCGGTGTTCGCCGACGTCGACCCCGCCACCGGCAACCTCACCACCGCAACCGTCGACGCGGCCCGCACCCCCCGCACCAGGGCCGTCCTCGCCGTCCACCAGGGCGGCGTACCGGCCGACGTGCACGCCCTGCGCGCCGCCTGCGCCGCATGGAACCTCCCGCTGGTCGAGGACGCGGCCTGCGCCATCGGCTCGACCGTGGGCGGCGAGCCCGTCGGACAGGGCGCGCTGATCGCCGCCTGGTCCTTCCACCCCCGCAAGGTCGTCACCACCGGCGAGGGCGGCATGATCACCACCGACGACGCCGAGTGGGCCGCCCGGCTGCGCCGGCTGCGCGAGCACGGCATGAACGCCTCGGCCGCCGAGCGCCACGCGAGCGACAAACCGGTGCTGGAGAGCTATCTGGAGGTCGGCTACAACTACCGGATGACGGACGTCCAGGCCGCGATCGGCCTGGTCCAGCTCGGGAAGCTCGACGCGATGATCGGCCGCCGCCGCGAGCTGGCGGCCCGCTACGACACCCTGCTGAAGGAAATCCCGGGTCTCACCCCCGTACGCGATCCGGCCCACGGGCAGAGCAACTTCCAGTCGTACTGGGTGCTGCTGGGCGAGGACTTCCCCCTCGGCCGGGACGACCTGCTGGCCGCGCTGGCCGCGGCGGGCGTCTCCGCCCGCCGCGGGATCATGGCCTCCCACCTCGAACCCGCCTACGCGGACCACCCCCGCGGGCCGCTGCCGGTCACCGAGCGCATCAGCCGCGACTCGCTGATCCTCCCGCTGTTCCACACCATGACCGAGGCCCAGCAGGACCGTGTCGTGGCCGCGCTGCGCGAACAGGCCCGAAGATGAGCGGGCTGCTCGTCGTCGGCGCGGGCGGCTTCGCCCGGGAGACCGCGCAGGCCGTCGCGGACGCGGGCGAGGCCACGCTCCTCGGGCACCTCGACGACAACCCCGCGCTGCACGGCACCGAGGTGGACGGCGTGCCCGTCCTCGGCGGCTGCGACCTGGTCCACGACCTGCCCGGGGCGCGGGTGGTGATCTGCGTGGGCAACCCCGGCGACTACGCGGCCCGTGCCCGGCTGGTACGCAGGCTGGGCCTGCCCGCCGACCGCTACGCCACCGTGATCCACCCGACGGCGTCGGTGTCCGGGACCTCGGAGGTGGGCCCCGGCTCGGTCCTGCTCGCGCACTGCGTCCTGACCGCCGCCGTACGGGTCGGCGCGCACGTCGCGGTGATGCCACACGTCGTCCTCACCCACGACGACGTGGTCGGGGACTGCGCCACGCTCGCGGCCGGCGTCCGCCTCGGCGGGGGCGTACGGGTGGAGCGCGGCGCCTACGTCGGCTCCGGGGCCCTGGTCAGGGAGGGCACCACGGTGGGCGCCTGGTCCCTGGTCGGGATGGGGAGCACCGTGCTCGGCGACGTCCCGCCGGGCGAGGTGTGGGCGGGGAGCCCGGCCCGCCGGCTGCGGGCGGCACCGGCCGCGGCACGTGACGAACTCGCGACGCGAACAACGGGGGGACAGGTCACATGAACCAGATACCGCTTGTGGACCTCAAGGCGGCCCACGAGGAGGTCGCCGACGAGGTACGGGCCGGCTTCGACCGGATCCTGGCCGGCACCGCGTTCATCGGCGGCGAGGAGGTCGGCCTCTTCGAACGCGAGTACGCGCGGTTCGGCGGGGTCGCCCACTGCGTGGGCGTGGCCAACGGCACCGACGCCGTGGAACTCGCCCTGCGCGCCGTCGGCGTGGGGGGCGGCGACGAGGTCGTGGTGCCCGCCAACACCTTCATCGCCACCGCGGGCGCGGTCGCCAGGACCGGCGCGCGACCCGTCCTGGCGGACTGCCTGCCGGGCAGCCATCTGCTCGACCCCCAGGCCGCGCTGGACGCGGTCGGCCCGGCCACCCGCGCGGTCGTCCCCGTGCACCTGTACGGGCAGTGCGCCGAGGTGACCGAGCTGGCCGGCCGGCTGCCCGCCCGGGTACGGGTCGTCGAGGACGCGGCCCAGTGCCAGGGCGCGACCCGCGACGGCCGCTCGCCGGGCAGCGGCGGGATCGCGGCCACCAGCTTCTACCCGGGCAAGAACCTGGGCGCCTACGGCGACGCCGGAGCGGTGCTGACCGACGACGAGGAACTGGCCTCGCTGGTGCGCGCGACGGCCAACCACGGCGGCGTCGCCAAGTACCGCCACGACGTACCCGGGTTCAACAGCCGGCTGGACGGCCTGCAGGCCGTGGTCCTGCGGGCGAAACTGGCCCGGCTGGCGGACGGCAACGCGGCCCGCCGGACGGCCGCGGCCCGCTACGACGCGCTGCTCGCCGACCTGGCGGCAGCCGGACGGATCGTCCGGCCGGTCACGGCGGACGGCAACGTCCATGTGTGGCACCTGTACGTCGTCGAGGTCGACGGGGCCGACCGCGACGACCTCGTGGGCAAGCTCAACGCCGAGGGCATCGGCGCGGGCGTGCACTATCCCGCCCCGGTCCACCTCACACCGGCGTACCGCCATCTCGGCCACGCCCGCGGTGACTTCCCGAACGCCGAGCGGACGGCCGACCGGATCCTGTCACTGCCGCTGTACCCGCAGATCACCCCTGACCAGCAGCAGCGGGTCGTGGACGCGCTCGCCGACGCGCTCCGACGCTGACCGGTCCCTTCTTGACGCACCAATGCCGACTCTCAGGGTCGGTCCTGCACAGCACCGCTGAGAGGTACACATGAACAGATGGAGCAGACGGTTCCGGGGCGGCCGCCTCGCCGTGATAGCAGCCATGGTCTGGGCTGTGCTCCCGCAGGCATCGCCCGCCCAGGCGGCGTCCGACCCGTGCGGAACGGGCATGAACCCCATCGTCTGCGAGAACTCCAAGGCGGGCAGCCCGATGTCCGACTGGTACTCGCCCAACGCCTACGGTGACATCAAGGGCTTCTCCACCAAGGAGAGCGTCCAGGCCGGTGACACCGTCCAGTTCAAGGTCCAGTCGAAGACCTCGTACCACGTGGAGATCTACCGGCTGGGCTGGTACGGCGGTGACGGCGCTCGCGAGATGTCGACCGCGGCGCAGGCGGCGGTCACCTACCCCGCCAACTACAGCAACAACCCGGCGAGTTGCGCCACCAAGAGCAGCACCGGCCTGGTCGACTGCGGCAGCTGGCCCGTGACCGCGAGCTGGCCGGTGCCCGCCGGCGCCGTGTCCGGCCTGTACATCGCGAACCTGACACAGACGGACGGCGACGGGCTCATGCCGTACCCCTTCGTCGTCCGCAAGGACTCCAGCACCTCCGACATCGTCGTGCAGACCAGCGACCAGACCTGGCAGGCGTACAACGACTACGGCGGCCAGGATCTCTACGGCGGCGCGGGACCCGCGCCGGACGGCCGCGCCTACGAGGTCAGTTACAACCGGCCGCTGGACATCGGCGGCGACAACGGCATCTACGGCTCCGAGTTCATGATGCTGTCCTGGCTGGAGCGCAACGGCTACGACGTGAGCTACCTGTCCGGCGTGGACGTGTCGGCCAACGGCGCCACCCTGCTGAAGAACCACAAGGTGTACATGTCCTCCGGCCACGACGAGTACTGGACGCAGAGCCAGTACTCCAACGTGCTGGCGGCCAGGAAGGCCGGTGTGCGGCAGGCCTTCTTCAGCGGCAACGAGGTCTTCTGGAAGACCCGGCTCGCGCCGAGCAACGACGGCACGAGCACGGCGAACCGGACCCTGGTCTGCTACAAGATGACCAAGATGGCGCAGAACAACGGCATCGCCGATCCCAGCGGCACCTGGACGGGCACCTGGATGGACCCGGCCGGCACCGACTACGGCCAGAGCTATCAGCCGCCGAACATCCTCACCGGCTCCATGTTCCAGGTGAACGGCTACCGCAACGACGCGATCACGGTCCCCGGCTCGTACGGCAAGAACCGGCTGTGGCGCAACACGTCCATCGCGAACCTCACCGCCGCGCAGACCGCGACCTTCCCGACCGGCACCCTCGGTTACGAGTGGGACAGCGACATCACCAACAGCACCAGACCCTCCGGCGCGATCGACGTGTCGTCCACCACCGTGGACATCGCCGACGACAAGTACCGGCTGGACTGGGGCAACACCTACGGCAACGGCACCGCGACGCACAACCTCGTCGAGTTCCGCGACCAGGACTCCGGAGCCCTGGTGTTCGGGGCGGGGACCGTGCAGTGGTCGTGGGGTCTCACCAACCTGCCGGCGTACGACCCCGCCGACGTGGTGGTCACCGAGGACGCCCGCATGCAGCAGGCGACGGTCAACGTCCTGGCCGACATGGGTGTCCAGCCGCAGACCCGGCAGAGCAACCTGGTCGCCGCCACGGCCACCACCGACACCAGCGGCCCGGCCGTCACGGTGACGAGCCCGGCCTCCGGGGTCACCGTCCCGGCGCTCAAGCCGGTCACCATCACCGGCGGCGCCACCGACTCCGGCGGAGTCGTGGCCCGCGTGGAGGTGTCCACCGACGGCGGTACGACCTGGAACGCCGCCAAGGGCCTCGCGTCCTGGAGCTACAGCTGGACCCCGACGTCCCCGGGCGCCGCGTCGGTCAAGGTCCGCGCGGTGGACGACAGTGTCAACATCGGCGCCGTCACCACCATCCCGCTGACCGTCGGCCCGCAGGCCTGCCCGTGCACCGTCTGGCCCGCCACCGCCGTACCCGGCACGGTCAACGGCGGCGACGGCGGCTCGCTGGAGCTCGGCGTCAAGATCCGCACCACGGTGGCCGGTTCGATCACCGGCGTCCGCTTCTACAAGTCGCCCGTCAACACCGGCACCCACACCGGCAGCCTGTGGAGTGCCTCCGGCACCCGCCTGGCCACCGGCACCTTCACCAACGAGACGGCGTCCGGCTGGCAGCAGCTGAACTTCGCCACCCCGGTCACCGTCAAGGCCAACACCACCTACGTCGCCTCCTACTTCGCGCCGAACGGCGGATACTCCTACGACGGCGGCTACTTCTCCGGCAAGGCCGCCGGCCTGGCCCCGCTCACCGCCCTGCAGTCCGGCACCGACGGCGGCAACGGCCTCTACCACTACGGCTCCACGAGCGCCTTCCCGTCCTCGGCGGCCCCGGGCAGCAACTACTGGGTCGACGTGGTGCTGGACACCTCGACGGCCAGCACGACCCCGCCCGTGGTCAGCTCGACCTCCCCGACGTCGGGGGCGACCGGTGTGTCGATCACGGCACCGGTGTCGGCCGTCTTCGACCACGCCATCGACGGCGACAGCCTGACGTTCACCGTGAAGGACCCCGACGGCAACACCGTGCCGGGGACCAGGACGCTTCCCTCGGCGAACAAGGCGACCTTCACACCGTCGACGGAACTGGCGCTGCACACCACGTACACCGCCTCCGTCCAGGCCTCCGACCTGTGGGGCAACGACATGGGTGCCCCGGTCACCTGGAGCTTCACCACCAGTTCGACCCCGCCCGCGGTCACCTGCCCCTGCACGCTGTGGAACGCCGCCACCGTGCCGGCCAGGACCGACGTCACCGACGACCCCAACTCCCTGGAACTGGGCACCCGTTTCCAGTCCTCGGCGAGCGGCTGGGTCACCGGCGTCACCTTCTACAAGGGCACCGGCAACACCGGCACCCACACCGGCAGCCTCTGGTCCGCCGACGGCACGCTCCTCGCCTCCGGCACCTTCACCAGCGAGTCGGCCACCGGCTGGCAGCGGATGACCTTCGCCACCCCGGTGGCGGTCAGCGCCGACACGCCGTACGTCGTCTCCTACCACGCGCCGAACGGCAACTACGCGGTGGACGGCGGCTACTTCGCGGCGGCCCACCAGTCCTATCCGCTGACCGCCACCGCCGACACCGCCTCGGCCCACAACGGGCTCTACCGGTACGGCAGTGACGTGGCGTTCCCCAACGGCTCCTACGGGTCGGCCAACTACTGGGTCGGGCCGGTCTTCACCGCCGACAACCCGTCCGCGTCGCTTGCGTCGTCCACCGCCTCGGAGGTGACCGCGTCCTCGCTGGCGCACACCGCCGACGCGGACAGCGCCCTCGTCACCTCGCTGCCCGCCACGACCCGGCTGTCGTCGGTGAAGGCGACGGTGACGGTCCTGCCGGGCGCCAGGGCGGCGGCCGCCAGGGCGGCGGCCGCCAGGAGGCTCCACGTCACCACCGTCCTGTCCTACGACCGGGCCACCCACAAGGTGTCCGTCCACCTGTCCGCCCCGCTGCCCGACGGCACCCGGTTCAAGATCACGGTCACGGCCCGGGACAGGCACCACCACACGGTGAAGTCCCGCAGCTGGGTCCTGAAGAGCAAGACCGTCCACAAGAAGCACTAGTGCCCACCGGTGCCGGCCTCCCGTGAGGCCGGCACCGGGGATTGGCTTTCTCACCGATGACCAGCGTCAGTGTTGTGATCCCCTGCTACCGGTACGGCCATTTCCTCGCCGACTGCGTGAGCAGCGTCCTGGACGAGCAGGACGGCGTGGACGTCCGGGTCCTCATCATCGACGACGCCTCGCCCGACGACTCGGCGGAGACCGCGCACAAGCTGGCGGCGGCCGACCCGCGCATCGAGGTCCGGGTCCACGCGACCAACAAGGGGCACATCGCCACCTACAACGAGGGCCTGCTGGAGTGGGCCGACGGCGACTACGTCGCGCTCCTGTCCGCCGACGACCGGCTCGTACCGGGCGCACTGGTCCGGGCCGCGAACCTCCTGGACGCCCACCCCGAAGCCGGGTTCGCCTACGGGCGCCCGCTGCGCTTCCGGCACGGCGACCCGCTGCCGGCGGCCCGCACCCGGGGCACCGGATCGGTCGTCTACCCCGGCACGTGGTGGCTGGAGCGCCGTTTCCGCGAGGGCACGGGCTGCATCACCTCACCCGAGGTCGTCGTCCGCACCAGCCTGCAGCGCACGGTCGGCGGCTACGACCCGGCGCTGCCGCACGCCGGTGACATCGAGATGTGGATGCGGCTCGCCGCCCACGCCGACGTCGGCTACGTACGCGGCGCCGACCAGGCCTTCTATCGCGTGCACGGCAAGAACATGTCCACGACCGACTTCGGCGGTCAGCTCGACGACCTGCGCCAGCGCCTGGTGGCCTTCGACTCGGTGCTCACCAAGTGCGCCGACCGGCTGCCCGAGGCCGGCCGCCTCGCCGACGAGGTGCACACCCGGCTCGCCCGCTTCGCCCTGCGCCGGGCCTACCGGGCCTACGACCGGGGCCGCACCGGTGTCGTACCGGTCGACGAGTGCGTGGCGTTCGCCGAGGAGTGCCTGCCCGGGTACGCCGCGCTGCCCGAGTACCGCGCGCTGCGGCTGCGGCGGCGGATCGGACCGAAGGCGATGCCCTACCTGCAGCCGCTGGTGTGGTCCGCCGTGGCCGAACGCGGACGGGAGTGGCTGTGGTGGGAGTCCTGGAAGCGCCGCGGCATCTGATGGTCACGCCCCACCGGGGAACCACGGCCGGCCGGCCCCGCGGACGGTCACGCCCGCACGGCTCAGCCCGCCACCGGGACCCCGCCGGCCGGCAGCGGGTCCCGGGAGCCCTGCCGCCTGCCCCTGCGGCGCAGCGCGAACCGGTCGAACCACAGCGCGCTCAGGACGGCGACGCCCGTACCCAGCAGGGCCGTACCGGCCAGTGCGCGGCTCCTGGTGCCCTGCACCGGGGCGGCGCTCGGGGCGACCAGGACGGTCGCGCTGATCCGCGCACCGGCCGCGATCCGCTGCGCGTCCTGCATGTCCGTCACATGCCGGGTGTAGACGGCGACGATCCGGCGCACCGCCGAGTCGGCCTCGGCCGCGCCGGCCGCGCGCGCCTGCACCTGCAACGAGGGGATCAGGTAGCGCGGCGTCGCGCTGGTGCCGCTGTTGCGCGGAACCAGCTGGTACGACCCGTGGACTCCGGCGGAACCCAGCTCCCTGCGTCCGGCGGGCGACTCCAGCTGCTGGATGACCCCGTACGACAGCGCGGCGAGCGGGGGCTGGAGGTTCGTCAGCTGGTTCGGCTGGTTCCCGGTGACCGGCGGTTTGAGGACGACCACCGCCGAACTCAGGTACCGCGGGGCGGGATGCAGCACCGGGTAGGCCCCGGCGGCCGTCAGCAGCAGCGCGAGCGTCCACACGTACCAGCGGCGGAGCAGCGCTTCGGCGACGTCACGAGGCGACACAGGGACTCCTTCCGTAGGCACCGATACTGGCAGGCGGCGGGGCGAGCCGCCACCGAATCACAAGGCCCGTGCCGCGCCGGAGTCCGGACGTCCGGTCCCGTCGCGCCGGGCCGGGGGGAGTTCTCATGAGCCTCGGCGACCTCTGGGCGATCATGTGCAGGCGCTGGTACTTCATGGTGCCCCTCACCCTGCTGAGTGTCTTCGCCGGCGGGTACTTCTACCGGACGATCCCGGTGTCCTACCAGTCACAGAGCTCCGTCACGCTGCTGGACTCCACCGCGGTCGCCGATCTGGCACCGACCTTCGGCAACCCCATCTCGAACGCGGGCGGTTCGCTGGTCGTCACCGCCGACCTGCTCATCAGGACGCTCCAGTCCAGCGACTCCGCCAGGGAACTGCACTCGCGGGGCGTCACCGACCGGTACACGGCCGGGTTCGCGCCCGAGGCCGACAGCCCGCTGCTCACCCTCAGCGTCACCGGAACCGACCGGGCGAAGGTGCTGCGGGAGACCACGGTCCTCACCCGGTTCACCGGTGAGCAGCTGAAGGCCCTCCAGGCCGCCTCCAAGGTGCCGACGGGCTACCTCGTGCAGGCGGCGCCGGTCGTCCTTCCGCAGACTCCCGTCTCGGAGTCCAAGGCCCGCTACCAGGACATCGCGGCGGTCGTCATCGTCGGGATGGTCAGCGCGTTCCTGCTGTCCATCCTCGCCGAGGGCGTCGCGGTGGTCCGCCGCCGGGGACGCGCCCGCGAAGGATACGTTCCCCGGCGCCACCGCGGCCGGCCGCCCGAGCGGGCGCCCAGGGGACTGCTGGCGCGCCGGCTGGACGCCACGACGATCCTCTCCGGCTATCTGGTGCTGGCCTTCTTCGTCCCCTCCAACCTCACGCTGCCCGCGCTGGGCGGCGTCGGCACCCCGGCCAACGTCTTCGCCCTGCTGGGGCTGCTGTGGTACCTCGCGACCTGGCTCGGCGGCCGCATCCGGCCGGCCGAGGGCACCAGGCTGCCGCGCGTGGCGATGTGCGTGCTCGCCGCGGCGGTCCTGCTGTCCTACCTCGCGGACGCGACCCGCGACAGCTCCCACCAGGAGGTCCTCGGGGCCGACCGGGGACTCATCGGGCTCGGCGTGTGGGTGGCGCTGGTGGTGCTGGCCTCGGCCGGCATCCAGGAACGCAGCCGGCTGGAGGTCCTGATGCGCCGGCTCGTCGTGCTGGGCACGGTGGTCGCCCTGATCGGCTACTACGACTTCTTCGCCGCGACCAACATCGCCGACTCCATCCACATCCCCGGCCTCCGGTCGAGCACCGCCGGGATCAGCGCCATGGACCGCGGCTCGTTCACCCGCCCCCGCTCCACCACCGCCCATCCGCTGGAGTTCGGGGGGATGCTGGCCATCCTGGTCCCCTTCGCGGTCCACCAGGCGTTCGACCCGGTACGCCGGCACGCGGGCGCGCTGCGCCGCTGGGCCCCGGTGGCGATCATGGCGGGCGCGCTTCCGCTGACGGTGTCCCGGACCTCCATCATCGGAGCCCTCGTGGTGGCCCTGGTGATGGTGCCCCGCTGGAAGCCGCAGCGCCGCTGGGCGGCGATGGGGCTGATCCTCGGCTCGGTGGCCGGCTTCAAGGTGATCATCCCCGGGCTGATCGGGACCATCACCAACCTGTTCGCCAGCTTCCTGTCCAACTCCGACAGCAGCACCCAGGCGCGCACCGTGAAGTACAGCGCGATCGTCCCGTATCTCAGCGAACGCCCCTGGTTCGGGCGCGGGTTCGGCACCTTCACGCCCGACCTGTACTTCTTCACGGACAACCAGTACATGCTGACGCTGGCGGAGATGGGCGGCGTGGGACTGGTCGCGCTCCTCGTCCTGTTCGTCACCGGGATCCACACCGGGGGCGCCATTCGCCGGCTCGCCCGCACCGACTCGGACCGGGAGCTGGGGCAGGCGTTCCTCGCGTCGGCCCTGGTCGCCCTGGTCATCAGCGCCACCTTCGACGCCCTCAGCTTCCCCATGTACGCGGGGATGTTCTTCCTGACCCTGGGCGCCGGCGGCAGCTACCTCGGCTTCGTCCGCCGCGAGGCGGCCGCGGCCGCCGCCGCCGCGCAGACCGCGGCGGCGCCCCGCGAGGCCGCCGAGTCCCCGCTTCCCCAACTCGTGGAGTCATGATGTCCCACCAGGGCCCCGTCGCCGTGCTCGTCGTCACCTGGAACAGTGCCGCCGTGCTGCCGGGCTTCCTCGCCGCGCTCCCCGAGGGCATGGCCGGGCTCGACTGGCGGCTCGTCGTCGCGGACAACGACTCCGCCGACGACACCGTGGACGTACTGCGCGCCCTCGCCCCCGACGCCACCCTCGTGTGGACCGGCCGCAACGCCGGATACGCGGCCGGTGTCAACGCGGCGCTGGGCGCGGCGGACGCGTGGGAGGGCGGCTACCGGGCCGTCCTGGTCTGCAACCCCGACATCCGGATGCGCCAGGGCTGCGGCAAGCTCCTCGTCGACGCCCTCGGGCCCGGGACGGGCATCAGCGTCCCCCTGCTGTACGAGGAGGACCGCGAGGCACCGCTGCCCTCGCTGCGCCGGGAGCCCAGCGTGACCCGCGCCCTCGGCGAGGCCGTCATCGGCAACCGGCGGGCCGGGCGGTTCCCCCGCCTGAGCGAACTGGTCACCGACCCCGCCGCGTACCGGAAGCCCACGTACGCGGACTGGGCGACCGGGGCGATGATGGCCCTGTCCGCGGAGTGCCTCGCGGACTGCGGGCCGTGGGACGAGTCCTTCTTCCTCTACTCCGAGGAGACCGAGTACTGCCTGCGCGCGCGGGACCGCGGCCACCGCACCCGGCTCGAGCCGGCCGCCGAGGCCGTGCACCTCGGCGGTGACTCGCGTGTCTCGCCCCGCCTGTGGACCCTGCTGACCCTCAACCGGGTCCGCCTGTACCAGCGGCGGCACCACGCCCTCGCCACGGCCGCCTTCCGCGCCGCGGTCCTGCTGCGGGAGAGCTCGCGCGCCGCGCTCGGCCGTCCCGCCAGTCGGGCGGCGGCGGTCGCGCTGGTGCGGCCGGGGGCGCTGCGGGCCACGCCGGGGCCGTGACGGCACGCCGGCTGCGGCGGGCCGGCCCGGGGCGCCGGGCGTCCACCGACCGCGCCGGGTCGGCCCGGTCGGGGGTGGCGACTTCGTCGTGGCCGGTCGCGCGGCTTCCCGCGCCCCCGCTACGGGCGCTCGGCCGGCTCGCGCTCCCGGCGGGGCGTTCGGGCCGGGTCGCGTGGGCGGCAGATCATCGCGACGAAGTCATGGCCCACCTCCGGGAGGGCCGCGTCCTCCGCGGCGAAGCAGCGGTCCAGGAGGGCGAGGGTCGCGGGTTCCTGGTCGAGGAAGTTGTGCGCGATCCCGGAGAGCGCGATGTGCAGGACCGTGCCGCCGTACGGCCGTTCCTCGACGACGTCGAAATGGCGCCGCAGGCCCGGCAGCAGCGCCGCCGCGTCGACCGCCTCCGAGGGGTCGTCCAGCACCATCGACAGCCGGCTGGGCCGTACGACACGGTGCTTGATCCGTCCGTCGGCCAGGCGCCGCCGCTCCTCGGGGAGCCGGGCCAGCAGCGCGTTCGCCGCCTCCAGCTGGGCGTCGGTCCACTGGAAGCGGGTGGGACCGACGAACTCGTCCACGACGAACAGCCCGTCGGGCTCGATCAGTTGCGACAGCCGCGGCAGGGTCGCGTCCAGGTCGTCGAAGTGGTGCAGCGACTGCAGGCCGAGGAGCACGTCGAAGCGCTCCCCGTCGCCGGTCATCCGGTTGACGTCGGAGACCCGGAAACGCAGGACGTCGGCGAGGCCGTTCTCGGCGGCGGCGCGGGTGGCGAAGTCGATCCGCTGCTGCGCCACGTCCACGCCCTCCAGGAGACCGAACGCGCCGGTCCTCGCCCAGAGCAGTTCGTTGCCGCCGGTTCCGCACCCCAGCGACAGGCCGCGCAGACCGGCGCGCGGCGCGAAGTGCTCGGCTGCCACATAGGCGGGGAAGGACGTGTCCGCGTCGCCGGTCATCAGCAGGTTCCAGCGCCTGACGACCGCCGGTATCGCCCACCACTCGGTCAGCGACGGGTCGACCCGCGACCAGTGCTGCACCACCCGCGCGCCGCCGCGCACCCGCAGCTTGGCCAGGACCGGGTCGAGTTCCAGCCGTCGCACCTTGCGCAGCAGCCGGTCCGCGTCGTGTCTGTTGACCAGGTTGTTCAGCATCCGGGCTCCGTTCGTACGGCGGTCAGTGACTTGGTGACACCGAGCACCCGCTCGTTGAGGAGCACCGAGCCGGGGAACAGGTAGCGCATCTCGGTGCGGGTCAGCAACTCGATGTTGATCACCGCGTCCATCGCCGACTCCGGGCTGTCGGGGCGGCTGTGGACGAGCGGCCAGTGACGTACCAGACGGGCTCTGGCGGTCAGGGGCAGGAACTGGAAGCCGGGCGCCACGAAGTGCGGCTCGACCGGGAAGTAGCGGTACGGCGTCTGGATCCAGTGCAGCGGGGCCAGGGTCTCCACGGCGGCGACGAACCGGCGGCGCTGGCTGTGGCCCCCCACGTGCTCGATGGTCGAGTTGGAGAACACCAGGTCGTAGCCGCCCCTGCGGCTCAGCTCGGCGGCCACGGCGGGGTCGGTGACGTCGGCGACCTCCGCGGTGATCCAGTCGGGCAGTTCGGCGGGATGATCCTCCAGGTTGACCAGGTGGACGTGCTTGGCGCGCAGCGGCGCGCGCAGCCACATCTCGGCCGTCCCGCCCAGGTCCACGACCCGCATGTTCTCGATGCCGGGGAAGCAGCGCCCGAACCGCTGCCAGCGGGCGACGCGCATCCGTTCGCCCAGTGAGCCGGGCGCGTCGACGAACCTGTTTCTGAGGGCGCGGGAGCGGGGCATGGGATCAACCACCTGTGGTCGGTAGGGAAGGGGAGCGGGCCGGTGGGGCCGGGGCGGTCCGGCCGGGCCGTCACCACCGGGTGAAGAAGCTGGCCGGGTTCATCAGGTACCGGACGGTGGGGTGCGGCACATGGAGCACCCGGTGCGTGCGGGCGTAGCGGTGGATCAGCTCCCAGTCCTCGCGGGGCAGCACCTCCGGGGTGCGCCGCAGACGGCTGAAGCGCAGGGAGCGGTCGCGGCGGGCGACGAAGGCGTTGGTGTCCAGGAAGGACTCGCGGGCGGCCCTGCGCCGGTCGTAGGGCACCGACAGGACGTCCCGCTCGCTGCCGTCCGGCAGGACGCGGCGCAGCGCCGTGTAGACGCCGTCGGGGCCGCCGGGTGCCTGGAGGGCTTCCAGCGCGCGGGCGAGATGATCGGGCTCCCACAGGTTGTCGTCGTCCAGGAACGCCACATAGCGGGACCGGGTGAGCCGGATGCCGACGTTGCGGACGACGCCGGCGGTGCCGGTGTTGCACGCCAGCGACACCGCGAACAGCCGTGGGTCGTCGGGCAGTTCGGGGAGTCCGGCGCCGTCGTCCACGACCATGACGACCTGGTCGCGCACGCTCTGGGCCAGCGCCGAGCGCACCGCGGCGAGCAGCGCCGCGGGGCGGCGGTGGGTGGCGATGACGGTGGCGACCAGTGCCGTGGGCGCGGACGGGAGGCCGGCGGCGAGCCGCCGGGTCTCGGCGTTCTCGACGCGGCGCAGCCCGATCGCGGAGGGCGCCAGCAGGACCTTGTTCCTGGCCTCGAAGAGGACCAGCCAGCCGAACACCGCCTTGAGCAGGGTCCAGGGCGCCCGCGCGGCCCGGCGCGTCAGGGGGGTCGTCTCGCGGCCCGGTGCCCCGGTCACGAGGCCGGCTCGGGCTGGATCAGGCGGCCGTCGGACATCCGGTTGTCGCGCCACACGTTCCCCGCGCCGCCCGCGTTCCAGTGCGCGACGACGCCGTAGCCGCCGGAGGCGGGATGGTACTGCGTCGAGAACACGTTGCCGGTGACCCTGATCCCGGTGGCGCCCGTGTCGCCGCCGTAGAGCGCGTACGCGCCGCCGGCCACCCAGTTGTGGTCCACGGTGACGTTGCGGACCACCCCGGTGTCCGCGAACAGGCCGATGCTGCCCGAGGCCCCCTGCTTGAGACTCGTCGGGTTCAGCAGGGTGTTGTGGCGGATGATCAGCTCACCGGTGTTGCCGCCGCCGCTGATGACCGTGTTGGTGTGCTGCCACTCGCCGCCCAGGTTCACGAACGGCACGATGTCGTGGACGTAGTTGTCGTGCAGGTTCCCCTGTCCCGTGGACAGGGCGTCGCCGAACACCGAGACGTCGCACCAGCCGACCTCGACGGGGCTGCCGCCCATGTTCGACACCGCGTAGTCCACACCGCCGTTGTCGGGCCCCTTCCCGGGGACGGCGGTGATGGTGGAGTGCAGGACGCGCAGTCCGTGGAAACCGGGGCGCAGGTTGACGCCCCACCAGCTGTCCGAGGTGATCTTCGTGTCGATGACGGTGACGTCGTCGGCGTAGATGTCGAGCGAGCCGGTGATGTCCCAGCCGCGGATGACGAGCCCGTTGGTGCGGATCGCCCGGTACCCGGTCTTGTGGGGGGTGAGGGGGACGCGTGGACCGGTCGTGCGGGCGTCGGGGAAGCCGCAGGCCCCCGGGGAGGCGCAGGCGGTCTTCGCCGCGGGGGTGCCGGACGCGCCGCTCGCGGCCGGTGCCCCGGTGGTCCTCGCCGTCGTGGCGGGCGTCGCGGTGGGGGAGGGGGCCGGGGCGGGGTGGCTCGTGGCCGTGCCGTCCGCGGTCGGGTCGCCGGCGTCCGGTGACGCGGAGGTCCCGCTCGCGGGGCAGGTCAGCGCGTCGTCCGGGCAGGCCGGCAGCGCCGACCCGTGCGATCCCGAGCAGGCCGCGCTCCCGGCCGCCAGCAGGGCTGCCAGCAGCAGCCCCGCGAGCGGGGTTCGGCTGATGCGCCATGACATCGGGCTCACCTCACGTCCTGTCGGGCCGGCCGGACCGGCGCGGTCGACCGGTGCCGGCCGCGGTGGGGCGGGACGCCGCGCAGGAAGGCGCGGCTGGGCAGTACGCACACCGTGTAGGCGGCCAGGGCGACCGCGCCGATGGCGAGGAGCACGAGCCGCCCGTCGCCGAACGCGTGCCGCAGGCCGAGGACGGTCGCGGCCATCACGGCGCCGCCGAGGAAGGGCCAGGCGCAGGCCCTGGCGATCAGGCCGACGCCGATGCCGCCACGGCGGAGGGCGAGGAGGAACACGGGCACCACCATGCCGCCGCCGACCAGGACATGGGCCTGGGAGACACCGACGATGCCGTTCACGCGGGCGGCGACGAGGAGCACCGGGATCAGGGCCGCCAGCCACAGGCCCTGCACCAGGAAGAGCGAGCGGCGCTGTCCGATCGCGACGAGGCAGTCGTAGGCGAGTTCGCCGCCGATGCGGATCAGGCCGAGGACCATCAGCCAGGGCAGTGCCGCGGCGGCGGGACTCCAGTGGCTGCCGTAGATCAGCTCGACGACCGGTCCCGCGAGGAGGGCGAGCAGGACGCACAGCGGGACCGTGCCGGTGATCAGGACGCCCAGGGCGCGACCGAAGCCCTGGGCCAGCGCCCGCGGCGAGTCGGCCAGGCGGGAGAACCCGGCGAAGGAGACCCGGCGGGCGGCCTCGGAGATGATCCGCACGGGCCAGCCCGAGATGTTGAAGGCGAGCACGTAGAAGCCCAGGGACACGTTGCCCAGTGTCGCGCCGACCACCATGGTGTCGACGTTGACCACCGCGAGGGCCAGCATGCTCGCCCCCGCCAGCGGGAGCCCGAACCGGAGCAGCGCCCGGGCCTGTCCCGGGTCCCAGCCGAACTTCAGGGTGCCCGGTGCCGCCAGCCAGCAGCCGGCCAGTGTCACGACGTTGCCGGCGACGGCACCCCAGGCGAAGCTCATCGCGCCCCGGCCCTCGAAGGCCAGCAACAGTGTCACCGAGGTGCTGACGACGAAGTTGAGGCCGTCGATGACCATCCGCCTGCCCTGCGCGAACTCACGGGTGAGGAAGCCGCCCGGCACCTGGGCCACCCCGTCGATCACCACGCACAGGCACATCACCCGCAGGACGCCCGCCGCGTCCGGCGAGCCGAGCAGGCCGGCCACCGTCGGCGCCGCCGCGAACAGCGCCACGTACAGCAGGCCGCTGGAGAGGGTGCTGAGGGTCAGGACGGTCGGCGCGAACCGTCGCGCGTCCCCCTCCCAGCGGACGATGGCCAGGCCCACACCCAGCTCGTTCGCGGACAGCAGGACCAGCAGGACGGTCTGGGAGACGCCGTACACGCCCCATTCCGCGGGGCCCAGGGCGAAGCGCGCCAGCACGATGCCCGTCGCGAAGTTGCCCAGGCGCATGACGACGGTGTTGATCAAACTCCAGCGTGCCGCCGAACGGACCCTGGGGCCGAGGGTGGGAGCGGCCGGGGACGAGGGAGCGGGAGGAGCGGAGACCTCGCTCGGCTCACCGGTCTCGCTGTCCGGTGCGCGGACGGTGTCCATGCGTCGACTCCTCGTCGAGCGGCTCGGCGGCGGTCGTCACGGCCATGGCGGCCCGCGGCGCCTCGGGTTCTGCGGAGGCCGGCCCGGTCCCGGTGGACCGCGACCAGCTGGGCGGCCGCCGGATGGCGAGTGTCTCCTCCACGGCCGGCTCCCGGGCCGCCCTCCCGGTCGGGGCGGGCGGGACGGCCGTCTCCTCCTCGGGCTGGGTGAGCGGGGCGGCCGGCTCGGGCGCGGGCTCGGGCGCGGGCCCGGGTTCCGGCTCCTGCGCGTGCGGCCTCCTGCGCGCCTCCACGTAGAAGGCGGTGAACATGCTGAGGACCAGCCCCAGTCCACCGGCCATGATCATGTATTCGAGCCGGGTCTTGGTCTGCGCCGTCGGGTTCTGCGGGGCCACGATGGTCGTCAGGCGGATCATGGCCTTGGGGGCGACCGACTGCTGGTGCTGGAACTGCTCCAGACGTTCCCTGGCGTACGCGGTCAGGACGCGGTCCGAGGCCAGCACGGCGGACCGGTCGGTGCCCGTGACGGTGAGCCACATCAGCGGGCCCTGCGCGTTGTCGGCGAGCTTGGCCCCGAACGTGCCGGTGGCGCCACGGGACTTGAGCTCCCGCACGGACACGTCGGAGTTGAGGTTGCGGGCCAGGCTGTCGGCCATGCCGGTGAGCGAGGTCTGGGTGCTGAGGAAGGGGTTCCCGTCGTAGGCCACGGTGGCCTTCTGGGAGTTCAGGAGAAGCACCGTGCTCTGTGACTGGTAGGTGACCGGGACGAACACGGTCACGGCGGCCACCAGCCCGGCGGTCAGCAGCAGTCCGGGCAGCAGGACGTACCAGCGCCTGCGCATGACCCGGAAGATCTCAGCGAGATCCATGGTGGTCCCCCCTCGCACCCCGACGTTCGACGAGCATATGTCGCAAGCGGATCATATGAGGAACGTTTGGTCAGTGGATCTCTGCTGGTCAGTGGGTCTGGGCCGGGTGTTCGCGGTGCCTCCCTCCAGCAGCACGTCGGCGATCCGGTCGCTCGCCCGGCCGTCCCACAGCTCCGGCCTGCGCGGCGCCGGCGGATCGTCCAGCACCCGGTCGACCGTCGACACGACGCGCTCCGGATCGCGGCCGGCCAGCACGTTGGTGCCCTGCTCCACGGTGATGGGCCGTTCGGTGTTGTCCCGCAGGGTCACACACGGCACGCCCAGCGCGGTGGTCTCCTCCTGTACGCCGCCCGAGTCGGTCAGCACGAGGCGGGCGGAGTCCTGCAGGGCGATGAAGTCGAGGTACCCGGCGGGCGGCACCAGCCGGATGCCCCCGGGGACGCCGATCTCGGCCAGCCGTCCGGCCGCGCGCGGGTGCACCGGCAGCACCAGCGGGCACCGCACGGCGATCTCGCCCAGCGCCTTCAGCAGCGCGGCGAGGGTCCCCGGATCGTCCACGTTGGCGGGGCGGTGCAGGGTGACCAGGCCGTAGCCGCCACGGTCCAGGCCGTAGCGGCTGAGCACGTCCGAGGCCCTGGCCCGCTCCAGGTTGGCCAGCAGCGTGTCGATCATGACGTTGCCGACGAGGTGGATCTGGTCCTCCCGGTAACCCTCCGCGCGCAGGTTGTCCACGGCGTCGGGCGAGGGGGCCAGCAGGTAGTCGCTGACCCGGTCGGTCGCGACCCGGTTGACCTCCTCCGGCATACTCCAGTCACGGCTGCGCAGACCCGCCTCGACGTGTGCGAGCAGCGGTCCCGCCTTGGCGGTGACCAGCGCGCAGGCCAGGGTGGAGTTGATGTCGCCGACCACGACCACGAGGTCCGGGGACACCTCGTCGAGCAGCGGCTCGAACGCGGTCATCACCCGCCCGGTCTGTTCGGCGTGGCTGCCGGAGCCGACCCCGAGGAAACGGTCGGGCGGGCGGATGCCGAGGTCGGCGAAGAACACGTCGTTCATGGCCGGGTCGTAGTGCTGGCCGGTGTGGACGAGCAGCACCTCGGCGCCCCGGCGTTCCAGGGCGTCCATCACCGGTTTGATCTTCATGTAGTTGGGGCGCGCCCCCGCGACGCACACGATTCGGGGCATGGTTCAGAGCACCTCGATCGTGGGGCCGGACGACAGCCGGCGCCGGCAGTCGAGCACGAACGGGGCGTGTTCGGCGATGAGTTCGTAGTCGAAGCTGTCGTGGTCGGTGAGCAGGACCACCACGTCGGCGGCCGCCAGCTCCTCCTGCACCGGTTCGACCCGCACCAGCCGGGTGTCCACCGGCAGGCTCTCCACGACGTGCGGGTCCGCCGCCCTGACCTGCGCGCCCATGTCCAGCAGCAGCTGGGAGATGCGCAGCGCGGGCGACTCGCGGGCGTCGCCGGTGTTCTTCTTGTACGCCAGCCCGAGCAGCAGGACGCGTGAGCCGTTGACCGACCGGCGCCGCTGGTTGAACAGGTCGCTGATCCGGCGCGCCACGTACTCGGGCATGTGGTTGTTGATGTCGTTGGCCAGCTCCACGAAGCGGAAGCTCTGGCCGAGTTCGCGCTGCACCCGCCAGGACAGGTACGAGGGGTCGATCGGCAGGCAGTGGCCGCCGACACCCGGTCCGGGCGTGAACTTCATGAAGCCGAAGGGCTTGGTGGAGGCGGCGTCGATGGCCTGCCAGACGTCGATGTCCAGGTGGTGCGCGAACATCGCGATCTCGTTGACGAGCGCGATGTTCACATGCCGGAAGGTGTTCTCGAGGAGCTTGGCGAGTTCCGCCTCCTTCGGCGACCGCACCGGCACGGTGGTGTCGACGAGTTGGGCGTAGAAGTCCTGAACCGCCGTCAGCGACGTCTCGTTGACGCCCGACACGACTTTCGGGGTCTCCTGGAAACCCCACACCGCGTTGCCGGGGTCGATCCGCTCCGGGCTGTAGCCGAGGTGGAAGTCGGTGCCCGCGGTCAGCCCCGAACCGTCCTCCAGGATCGGCGCGAACAACTCCTGGGTGGTACCGGGATAGGTGGTCGACTCCAGGACGACGGTGGCCCCGGGACGCAGGTAGCGGGCGAGGGTGACGGCCGACTCCCTGATGTACCGGAGATCGGGGGTGCCCTCGTGCAGCGGGGTGGGCACGGTCACGACGGCGACGTCGAAGCCGCCGCAGTCGCGGGCCGACTCGCTGGGACGGTAGGCGCCGCGGTCCAGCGCCGCGCGGATCCGCTCCGAGGAGACGTCCTCGACGAAGGACTCACCCGCGGCGAGGCTCTTGACCCGGCGGGAGTCGACGTCGTAGCCGATCACCTCGTGTCCGACCTCGGCGGCGCGGACGGCCAGTGGCAGGCCGACGTATCCCTGTCCGACCACGACGACGCGCATCAGTGACTCCTGTTCGCTGAAGCGGACGACGGGGTGAGCCGGATGAACTCGCGCACCGTCATGAGGACGAAGGCGGCATTGGTGGTGAGATAGCGCCGGCCCAGCCGGCGCGGCTCCTGGAGCGCGCGGTAGAGCCACTCGACCCCCCACCGCTGCCACGACTCGGGGGCCCGCCTGGTGACCCCGGCCAGGATGTCGAAGGAACCGCCGACCCCGTGCACGACGCGGGCGCCGGTGCGTTCGCCGTAGGCGGCGGTGAAGATCTCCTTCTTCGGCGAGGTCATGCCGAGGAAGAGCATCTGGGCGCCGCTGTCGGCGATCGCGCCCGCCACGGACTCCTGCTGGGAGTCGTCGAAGTAGCCGTTGCGGCTGCCCGCCACCTTCAGACCCGGGAAGCGCTCGGCCACCCGGTCCAGCATCCGCTCCAGCACCTCCTGGCGGGCGCCCAGGAAGTACACCGACATGCCGGCCGACTCCGCCTCGGCCAGCAGCCGCAGGAACAGGTCGATCCCGGCCACGCGTTCCGGCAGCGGGGCGCGCAGCACCCGGCCCGCCCAGACCACGGCCTGCCCGTCGGCCAGCACCAGGTCGCAGCCGGCGACGGCGCGGGCGAGCCGGTCGTCGCGCCGCATGTTCACCAGCTTCGCGGCGTTGACCACGCCGATCTCCAGCTGACGGCCGTCCCGCACCGCGTCCAGGCAGTGCCGCACGGTCTCGTCCATGGTCAGCGGGTCCAGCTCGACCCCGAACAGTGACCGACGTTCCCTCATATCCGACCCCCCTGCCAGGCGTGGAGCATCCAGCCGAACTCGTACGGCCGGCATTCGCGGTCCACGGAGAGGGGGCGGTACACCCGGTCCAGGGACGTCAGCCGGAGGTTCGGGGCGAGGCGGGTGCCCAGCCCCCGGGCGGCGCGGACGGCCTTCTTCGGGTCGCCCCGGTAGACCTTGCGCCAGGTGGCGCCGAGCCCGTCCAGGATCATCGGCTCCCGGGTCTCCGGGCGCGCGGCCAGTTCGGGCACCTCCGTCATCCAGCGCAGGCCCTTGCGGATCGCCGCGCCGAAGTCGGTGCCGCCGGCGTCGGCGAGGTCGAACAGGGCGGTCGGTGCCATCGCGTGCTGGTGCACGCTGTAGACCGGGTAGCCCTCCACGACACCGCCGGTGCGCGCGTCGTAGTGCCACCACCACTGCCCGCCGTCGCCCTGGAGTTCGCAGATGCGCGCCGCGCACGCCTCGGACGCGGCCAGCGCCTCGGGATCGCCGTCGCCGCCGGCGTGCGCGAGGGCCAGCGCCTGGATCGGGTAGGTCTGGTCGGCGAAACAACTCACATGTGCCCGGTACCACGGCACCAGGCCGGGTCCGGTGGCGTGCGGGAACAGCGGACTGTCCCCGACGCGGGCCCGCAGCAGGCGGTCGCGAGCTGCGGTGAAACGTCTCTCCACATCGACCGTGCCGCGGGCCGCCGCGAGTGCGGAGAGCACCCAGGCCGCCTCGACGGTGTACTGCGGCCGGCCCTCCTGATCGAGGAGGTCGACCTGCGCGAGGGCGTCGGACAGCTTGGGGTGCGCGGTCTCGGCCGCGGCCCAGGAGATGAGCGCCGCGTCACCGAGGTTGGTCACCGCGGGCATCGACTCGACCAGCAGGCCCGCGAACTCCTCGGCGGTACGCCCGCCGAGCACCGCGCGCTGGCGGTCCTCGGGAAGGAACCTGGCCCCCAGCACGGTGATCGCCGCGTACCGGATGCTGGTCCCGCGGCGTTCCAGGGTCCAGGAACCGTCGGCCGCCCTCCGCCCGGCCATGGTGAAGGCGAAGGCCTCACCGCCGGGAAGCAGCATCGACGGGAGCCCCGACTCCGCCACCGCGAGTAGTCGTCGGGTGAGTTCGAGCAGCGGCGGCTCGTCACGACCGAGCGCCGCCAGACGTGAAATGGTCATGGTTTGGCCACACCAACCCCCTGTGGATCCTTTTTGCACACACTTCTGATCGCCACGTCGCGGACAGCGACATGGCGGAAAGCAGACGTCAGGCGCCTAAGCGGTCGTCACTCCTCGCTTCGCGCACAGTTGTCCCCACCCGGCCCCCCCTGGGTACTAGTGGATTGTGTGCTCACTGTGCACGGTCTGCACCGTTAGCGCACACGTTATGCCTGAAGATGTTCGATGTTTGGCGTTTTTGGGATTCAGCAGTCAGGCCCGTTCGGCGAGTTCGCCGTCCTTCTCCTCGAACAGCGCGCCCGTCTCCGGGCACTCCCAGCCGCCCGGCTCGCCCTCCCGCGCGACCAGCCGGACCCCCGCCCGGCCGACCCAGCCGATCCGGCGCGCGGGAACTCCGGCCACCAGCGCGAAGTCCGGTACGTCCCGGGTCACCACGGCGCCGGCCGCGACCAGCGCCCAGCGTCCGACGCGGACCGGCGCCACGCACACCGAACGGGCCCCCAGCGACGCCCCCTCGGCGACCTCCACCGCCACGGCCTCCCAGTCGCCGCCCCGCTTCAGCCGGCCCTCCGGGTCCACGGAGCGGGGGAAGTAGTCGTTGGTGAGGACCGCCGCCGGGCCGACGAAGACGCCGTCGCCGAGCACCGCGGGTTCGTAGACCAGCGCGTAGTTCTGGAGTTTCACGTGGTCGCCGATCCGCACGCCGGGGCCGACGTAGGCCCCCCGGCCCACGATGCACCCGCTGCCCAGCCGGGCGTCCTCCCGGATCTGGGCCAGGTCCCAGACCGTCGTCCCGTCGCCGATGGTCGCCGTCTCGTCGACCTGGGCGGTCGGCTGGATACTGGAGCTCAACGGGATGAACCTTTCTCCTCGTCGAACGGAACCGGAGACGCCGCCGCCTCGGGCGGTGCCGGTGCCCGGCCGGACGTGTCCGTGCCGGGCCGCCGGATGGTCTGTTAGGCGGACCCCTGTTCGATCATCGTGGCGCCAACGTTCCCATTCCCCGGCCCTCAGAGCCAGGGCTTCGCAGGACAAATCGCGCGCCGGGTACCGCGGGCGGACTGGCCGTCCGCGTCGGCCCGGCCCGCCCGGGGCGGGACGTCGCGTCCGTCGCGCCGGGGGAGGCGCCACCCGCCCGGCCGCGCCACCCGCCCGGCCGGGTCACCTGCTCCGCTCGCGTCGGGCCGCCCCGCACGTACCGCCGACCTTCACACGTGCGCCACCGCACCCTTCCCTGCCGTTCGGTGGTCCTGGAACACTCCTTGCGCGCGCACCCCGTCATGATCAGGCCCTCCGGAGCCGGGTCAGCACATCCCCAAGGCGAGAGGTACCTCACTCATGCCCGACGTCAACCGGCGCCGATTCCTCCAGGTCGCGGGCGCCACAACGGCGTTCACCGCGCTGTCCGCCAGCATCCAGCGGGCCGCCGCGCTCCCCGCCAACCATCGTTCGGGAACGATCCAGGACGTCGAGCACATCGTCGTCCTGATGCAGGAGAACCGCTCCTTCGACCACTACTTCGGCTCGCTGAGAGGCGTCCGCGGCTTCGGCGACCCGCGCCCGGTCACCCTGGCGAACGGCAAGTCGGTCTGGCACCAGTCCGACGGCACGAAGGACATCCTGCCCTTCCACCCCGACGCCGACGACCTGGGTCTCGCCTTCCTCCAGGACCTCCCGCACAGCTGGAACGACGGGCACGCCGCCTTCAACGGGGGCCGGTACGACAAGTGGGTGCCCTCGAAGGGCTCCACGACGATGGCGTACCTGACGCGTGAGGACATCCCGTTCCACTACGCGCTCGCCGACTCCTTCACCGTCTGCGACGCCTACCACTGCTCCTTCATCGGCTCGACCGACCCCAACCGCTACTACATGTGGACGGGTTACACCGGCAACGACGGCAGGGGCGGCGGCCCGGTGCTCGGCAACGACGAGGCCGGCTACAGCTGGACGACGTATCCCGAGCGGCTGGAGCAGGCCGGGGTGTCCTGGAAGATCTACCAGGACGTCGGCGACGGCCTCGACGCGAACGGCTCCTGGGGCTGGATACCCGACGCCTACCGGGGCAACTACGGCGACAACTCGCTGCTCTACTTCGACCAGTACCGCGACGCCAAGCCAGGCGACCCGCTCTACGACAAGGCCCGCACCGGCACCGACGCCCGCAAGGGCGAGGGTTTCTTCGACCGGCTGAGGGCCGACGTGAAGGGCGGCACACTGCCGCAGGTCTCCTGGATCGTCGCCCCCGAGGCGTTCACCGAGCACCCCAACTGGCCCGCGAACTACGGCGCCTGGTACATCTCGCAGGTCCTCGACACGCTCACCGCCGACCCCGCGGTGTGGGCGAAGACGGCCCTGTTCATCACCTACGACGAGAACGACGGCTTCTTCGACCACCTGGTCCCGCCGTTCCCGCCGGGCTCCGCCGCACAGGGCAGGTCGACGGTCGAGGTCGGACCGGACCTGTTCCCGGGCGGCAGCGGCCACCCGGCCGGCCCCTACGGCCTCGGCCAGCGGGTGCCGATGCTCGTCGTCTCGCCGTGGAGCAAGGGCGGTTACGTCTGTTCCGAGACGCTCGACCACACCTCGATCATCCGGTTCGTGGAGCGCCGCTTCGGCGTGCACGAGCCGAACATCTCGCCCTGGCGGCGCGCGGTCTGCGGCGACCTCACCGCAGCCTTCGACTTCTCCCGCCGGGACACCAGACCGGTCGCGCTGCCCGACACCGACGGCTACGAGCCGCCGGACGGCAACCGGCACCCCGACTACGTCCCGGCCCCGCCGGCCACGCCCGCCATGCCCCGGCAGGAACGCGGTCTGCGCCGCGCCCGCCCGCTCAAGTACAGCCCCGTCGTGGACGGTTCGGCGGACACGGCGGCCGGCACGTTCACCCTCACCTTCGCGTCCGGCGTCAAGACCGGCGCCGCGTTCCTGGTCACCTCCGGCAACCGCGCCGACGGGCCCTGGAGTTACACCACCGGGGCCGGCGAGACCGTGTCCGACACGTGGAACTCGGCGTACTCCGGCGGCTCGTACGACCTGACGGTGCACGGCCCGAACGGCTTCCTGCGGGTCTTCAAGGGCCCGAACAAGACCGCCGGGCCCGAGGTGCGCGCACGCCGGGCGGGCGACGACGTCGAGCTGACCTTCACCAACAGGGGGAAGAGCACGGCCCGTCTGCGGGTCGCCGACGGCTACGGCGGCTCCGCCAGGACGTTCACCGTGCGGGCCGGGGCGAGTGTCCGGCACACCGTCGACCTGTCGGCCGGCCTGCGCTGGTACGACCTGACCGTCACCTGCGACACCGACCCCGCGTTCCTGCGGCGTTTCGCCGGACATGTCGAGAACGGCCGTGCGGGGGTGAGCGATCCGGCCCTCGGCGCCCGCTGAAAGGCGGGGTGAAACCCTGGTGAACGGGGTGTCGCCGGGGCTGGTCAGGTACCGGTGGGCTCGGGGTAGTGTGCCCCGGTGACCACCCAATCGAACACACCTGCAGGCTGGTACCCCGATCCGCACGGGGCGCCCCAGACGCTCCGTTACTGGGACGGCGTGCAGTGGACCGACAACACCAACCAGGCCCAGCAGGCCGTCGGGCAGATGCCGCAGCAGTCGGCCGGCCCGGACGCGCGCGTGCAGCGTCAGGTGCAGCAGCAGGCCGGGGTCGCGCCGAGCGGCTCCGGCGGCGGCACCCTGTTCACCGAGCCGGTGCTGGTGGTGAACCAGAAGGCCAAGCTGATCGAGCTGACCAACGAGTACAAGGTCATGGATCAGGCCGGCAACCAGATCGGCTCGGTCGTCCAGGTCGGGCAGAGCCTGCTGAGGAAGATCGTGCGTTTCCTCTCCAGCATCGACCAGTTCATGACGCACAAACTGGAGATCCGCGACGCCCACGGCCGGCCGCAGTTGCTGCTGACCCGGCCGGGGAAGATCGTCAAGTCGCGGGTCGTCGTGACGCGTCCGGACGGGCAGCCGGTCGGCGAGATCGTGCAGAAGAACGTCTTCGGCAAGATCAACTTCGCGATCAACGCGGGCGGTCAGCAGATCGGCGCCATCAAGGCGGAGAACTGGCGGGCGTGGAACTTCGCGATCGTCGACCACGCGGACAACGAGGTCGCCCGGATCACCAAGACCTGGGAGGGCCTCGCCAAGACGATGTTCACCACCGCGGACAACTATGTGCTGCAGATTCACTACCAGTTGCCCGAGCCGCTGCTGAGCCTGGTCGTGGCGACGGCGCTGACGGTCGACACGGCTCTCAAGCAGGACTCGCGCGGGCTCGGCTGAGCCCGTTCACAGGGTGGTGAGGTGCCCCGGCTCCGACTGCCGGGGCAGCAGCGCCGGTTCGGCCGAGGCCGAGCCCGGTTCCAGTGCCAGTACCGCGGCCACGGGGTGCGCCTCGTGGCCGTCGGTGTGCCCGGCGTGCTCGAAAGCGTCGCCGCTCTCGTGGTGCGCGGCCGCCTCGGCGGGAGCCGTCCGCGCCAGCAGCACCACGCCCCAGGACGCGAGTCCGGCTCCCGCCAGGGCCAGCAGTACGCCCGCCGCACCGCCCTGGAGCCGTTCGCCCAGCAGGGCGAGCCCGATCGCCGCGGCGGCCAGCGGGTTCGCCAGGGTGACCATGGCGAGCGGGGCGCCGAGGCCGCCCCGGTAGGCCGTCTGGGACAGCAGCAGACCGCCGGCCGCGAAGGCCGCCACGAGGAGCGCCACCCCGACCACCTGCACGCTGAGCAGTGGGCCCGTCCGGTCGGTCGCGGCGACGGTCACCGTCTGGGTGAGCGCCGAGGCGACCCCGGAGGCGAGGCCCGACGCGCTCGCGTGCCGCAGTCCGGGCTTGGCGCCCGGCCGGGCCAGCGTGCCGATCAACGCGGCCGTCGCTCCCGCGACCGCCAGCGCCTCGGGGACGCTCAGCACGGTGTCGGGTGCCGCCCCGGACGCGGTGACGAGGATCGCGGCCAGGCCGGCGAGGGTGTAGGCCGTGCCCCGCCACTCGTTCGCGGTGACCTTGCGGCCCGCGATCCGCGCGCCCAGCGGCACCGCCGCGACGAGGGTGAGCGCGCCCAGCGGCTGGACCACGGTCAGCGGCCCGTACCTGAGGGCCACGACGTGCAGCAGCGCGGCGGACGCGTTCAGCGCGACCGACCACCACCAGGCGCCGGCCGTCAGCAGCCGCAGGGTGCCCCCGCCGGGGCTGCGCGAGGCCAGCCGCTCCTGGGCGACGGCCGCGGCCGCGTAGGCGACGGCGGAGAAGAGGGACAGGACGACGGCGGTCAGGGTGGCGTTCATCGGGCCGCTCCCACGAGGACGGGCTTCTCGGCCGGTACGAGGGTGTCCTGAGCGCGTCCGGCCGTGGTGGCCGTCCGGTGTGGCGGGTGGATCACCGCGAGGGCGATCCCGAGCAGGGCCGTCGCCGCGAGCGCGTCGAGCCAGTAGTGGTTCGCCGTGCCGACGATCACCAGCAGGGTCAGCAGCGGATGCAGCAGCCACAGCCCGCGCCAGCGTGAGCGGGTGGCCACGATCAGGCCGATCGCCACCATCAGGGCCCATCCGAAGTGCAGTGAGGGCATCGCGGCGAACTGGTTGGAGAGGTGGTCGGTCCGCGGCGGCCCGTACACCGACGGGCCGTACACCCGCGCGGTGTCCACGAGGCCGGTCACCGAGAGCATCCGCGGCGGGGCGAGCGGGAAGAGAAGGTGCAGCACCAGGGCGGCGGAGGTGAGCGCCGCGAGGATCCGGCGGGCCCAGACGTAGTGCGCCGGGCGCCGCAGGTAGAGCCAGACCAGGAAGGCCACGGTGGCCGGGAAGTGGACGGTCGCGTAGTAGGTGTTCGCCAGGTGCGTGAACGTGTCGCCGTGCAGCAGCAGGGACTGCACCGAGCCCTCGCCTGGCAGATGGACGGCGCGTTCGAGGTCCCACACGCGGTGCGCGTTGCGGAACGCCTCGGCGGTGTGGCCCGTGGCCAGCTGCCGGCCGAACTTGTACACGAGGAAGAGCCCTGCGACGAGCAGGAGCTCACGGACGAGCGGTGGTCGCGCTATCGCGCTCGGCTCCGCTTCCGCGGGCTCGGTGCGGGCATGCATCTCCCGACCCCTTCACTTTCACTGACGCTGGTGCGTGTGGTGCTGCCGGTTGTGCTGGTGACCCGGCGGGCCACCTTGAAATCATCGGTACGTCAGCGTACCGATACGCCAGTGTACCGATACGATCGGGTACCGGTACACTGGCGTATCGATAGACGAAGTTCACATCGCCGAAGTGCGCCACACTGGAAGGCGGCGGCCCCCCGGGGCCGTGGGACACGAGCCCGGACACACGTGAGGAGCAGAGCCCATGACGTCGCAGGCCGCGGACGGACCGGACATGGTCGCCGCCACGCGCCGCTCCAAGATCACGCCGGAGCGTGAACGGGAGTTCTTCGACGCCGTGCTCGAACAGATCCGTGAATGCGGCTACGACTCCTTCACCATGGAGGCCATCGCCTCCAGCACCCGGTGCAGCAAGTCCACGCTCTACCGGCAGTGGAAGACCAAGCCGCAGTTCGTCGCGGCGGCCCTGCGCGCCAGCCGCCGGGTGCCCCTCGCCGACATCGACACCGGCTCGCTCGCCGAGGACCTGCGCCAGGCCGCGCGGGCCGTGGGGCAGTGGTCGGGCAAGGACAGCAAGCTGATCGAGGCGCTCGGGCACGCCGTCACCCAGGACCGGGACCTCGCGCAGGCGCTGCGCGAGGCGCTCGTCTGGCCGGAGATCGCCGCGCTCAAGGAGGTCCTGCGCCGCGGGGTCGAGCGGGGCGAGGTCCCCGCCGACAACCCGGCGCTGGAGTACATCCCGGCGCAGCTGTTCGGCATCCTGCGCGTGCGGCCCGTCCTGGAGGGCAAGTACGCCGACCCGGACTACGTGGCCCGGTTCGTGGAGGCCGCCGTACTGCCGGCTCTCGGCCTGTCCGGCGGGCCGGCCCCGGACTCCACCTGATACCCAGGCCGCCGTCCACGGGATGACTGGACGGTGGCCTGCTCGCGCCGCACCGTGGGGACGGGGGCGGCGCGCACCCCCCGGCCGGGTGGGGTTCCTCTTGAGCGGAGAGGCGCCCCACCCGGCCGACCGGTGTGCGGGGCGGTCAGACCTTCTGGCCGGAGCCGCCGCCGGTGGACACCTCGATGCCCTTGGTGACGTCGTCGATCACGGACTGCGTCTGGCCGACGTCGACACCGAAGCGGACGACGACGATCTGCCGCGGGTTCGCGGGGGAGGGGAAGGCGAGCGACTGGACGTAACCGTCCGAGCCCTTGCTCGTGACGGCCTTCCAGCGCACCAGGTAGCCCTTCTGCCCGGCCACCGTCACCGTCTTCGACGCCAGGACGTCGTGCGAGGTGATCGAGCCGTACGTGGTGCCGCCGTAGGACTCCTTCGCGTTCGCCGCGATGTCCGCCTTGGCGACCGCCTCGGCCGTGCTGCCGTTGCTGCCGAGCGCCACCGCCGGCGCCGAGTACGCGCCGCCCTTCGTGCAGGACTTGGAGGTGTCGCCTGGGCACTTGTAGGTGCTCTCGGACGTGATCTGGGCGCCCACCGACATCTGCTGGCCGTACCAGCCGTCCGGTATCGGGATGCTGATCCCGTCGACCGGGTCGGTGACCGATCCGCTCTTGATCTTCGGTGCCCGGGACTGGTCGGGGGAGGGGGACGGGGACGCGCCACCGGAACCGCCCGAGCCGCCGGAACCACCGAAGGGGCCGCCCTGACCGCCGCCGGGACCGCCCTGTCCGCCCGGGCCCTGCTGCGAGGCGGTGCCGCCGCTCCCGCCGTCGTCATTGGACAGCACGTACACGCCGACCCCGATGCTCGCGAGCACCGCCACCGCCACCGCCACGGCTATGCCCGTGCGCAGACCGCGCCGGGAGCCGGCGGGGGCCGGCCCGGCGGGGTGGACCGGGTACGCCGGATGCCCCCCGACGGCCGGCGGCAGCGTCGGGGGACCCCATGCGGCCGCCGATCCCGCGGGACGGGTCTGGTCCGACCATGCCTTGCCGTCCCACCAGCGCTCGGTGGCGGGACCGTCACTTGTCTGTCCGGGATCGGGGTACCACCCGGGGGGAGTCGCCTGCGTCATGCCCCCACCGTATGAGGCGTGGGTGAAAGAGGGATGAGAGGGGCCGCCCGTATCCGAGGCAATCCACGGGCGGGGCGGCCCCGGCGGGGGCGGGGCGGGGTTCCGCCCGGAGGGGCGGCGGGCGGCGCGGGGCCGGGAGAGCGGACCGGCGCCGCCCGGGCACAGCGCTCGCCATCACCGCGGCTCGCCGGCGGCCGGGTGGGTGGGGTGCACCGACCGGTCCAGTCCGGGGGCGGCGAAGGGCGCCGTGTCTCGCCGCCCGGGGGTGCGCGCACGCGCGGCACGACGCGGACGGCGCCCCGCAGCCGAAGGGCGCCGTGTCCCCTTGGCCGGGGGGTGCTCGCACGCGCGGCCGGACGCGGACGGTGCCCCACAGCCGAAGGGTGAGGTGTCCCCTCGGCCGGGGGGTGCTCGCACGCGCGGCCGGACGCGGACGGCGCACCACAGGGCCGTACCGGCCGCCGGCAGCCAGGTGATCGCCGCGCCACGCGCACCCCTGAGGTCGATCACCAGGCCATGTCATTTCTCGTTCCGCCCGGTGTCCCCGGCCAACTCCCGCACACACCTGGCACCCTGAACCGTCAACGCCCCATGCGCATGCAAAAGACACGTCAAGTCGCCGTCACAGTAGCTTTGCTGACTGACAGTCAGTCTGTCCGCCCCCGGTCGTCGCGCCCCCGCGTCCCCCCGCCGTACCCGAAGTCACCCCTGACGGCAACAGGTGACCGGACCGGTCTCCACTTCCGCGGTCGGACGACTACGCTCAAGGTCTGGACGTCGTCCGGGCCGACTTGGGGAGATGGCGGGATGAGCGAGGCAGGGCCCATGGCGGCCGCCCCGGGTTCCCTGTGGGAGCGCGACGAGGAGGTCGCCGCCGTGGAGCGCGCGGTGGACATCCTGTGCGCGGACCGCTCGTCCACCGGCAGCCTGCTGGTGATCAGGGGCGAGGCCGGCTTCGGCAAGACCGCCCTGCTCGCCGAGACCCGGCGCATCGCCGAACTCCGCGGCTGCACGGTGTGGTCGGCGCGCGGCGGCGAGACCCTCAGGTCCGTCCCCTTCAACGTCGTACGGCAGTTGCTGCAGCCGGCACTCGTGTCGCTGCTGCCCGAGGAGGCCCGCGAGTACCTCGGGGACTGGTACGACATCGCCGGCCCCGCCCTCGGCATCGCGGACCCCGGCGAGCGGCAGGCCGACCCGCAGGGCGTGTGCGACGGCCTGGTCGCCGCGGTCCGCCGGCTCGCCGAACGCGACTGGCCGCTGGTGCTGTTGGTGGACGACGCGCACTGGGCCGACCAGGAGACCCTGCGCTGGCTCGCCGCCTTCGCCGAACGCCTGGACGACCTGTCCGTGCTGGTCGTGGTCGCCCGCCGGCCCGGGGAGGTGTCCGGGGAGAGCGCCCGGCTGCTCGAAGCGGTCGCCGCCACCGCGGGCCGCCCCGTCGCCACCCTGAACGCCCTGACCCCTGAGGCGACCGCCGGCCTCACCCGCGCCACCCTGGGCGGACACGCCGACGCCCCGTTCTGCCGCGAGGTCTGGGCCGTCACCGGCGGCAACCCGTACGAGACGGTCGAGCTCCTCGCGAAGGTCCGGGACAGCGAGCTGGAACCGGCCGAGTCCGCGGCGGCCGAACTGCGCGAGCTGAACCGCTCCGCCCGCGGCGGCGGCCTCGTCGCCCGCCTGGAGGAACTCGGCATAGACGCCACCCGGTTCGCCTGGGCGGCCGCCATCCTCGGCACCGGCATCTCCGTCGGCCTGGTGGCCCGCCTCGCCACCATGGGCCGAGACGAGGCGGTGCGCTGCGCCGAACTCCTGCGCTCCGCCCGCATCCTGACCCATCCCGACCCGGCGCACGGCCCCGCCGAGGAGGGCGACCTGGAGTTCGTCCACCCGCTGATCGCCACCGCCGTCTACAACTCCATCCCCGACGCCCTGCGCACCGCCATGCACGGCATCGCCGCCCAGGTCGTCACCGACTCCGGACTCGGCGCCGCGGCCGCCTCCCGCCACCTCCTCCAGGTGCACCCGGACGACGACGAGGAACTCGTCCAGCAACTGCGCGAGGCGGCCCGTGAACACCTCGCCGTGGGCGCCCCCGACGCCGCCCGACGCTGCCTGGAACGCGCCCTGCTGGAGCCGCCGCGCCCCGAGGTCCACGCGATCGTCCTCTTCGAACTGGGCTGCGCCACCCTGCTGACCGCGCCCGCCAGGACCATCGGCCATCTGCGGACCGCCCTCGCCATGCCCGGCCTCGACGGCGACATGCGCGTGGACGCCGTCTTCCGCCTCTCCCAGGCCCTGCTCCACAACGACCAGCTGGAGGAGGCCGTGCGCACGGTCGAGGCGGAGGCCGCCCGGCACGAACCCGGCCCGGCCAGGATGCGGCTCCAGGCCGTGCAGTACATGTGGGAGGGCCTGCACGCCGGGGAGACCAGCTCACCGGGCCGCTCCGAGCGCCTCGCCGAACTCGCCCGTACCTGCACCGGCCGTGACAACTCCGAGCGCGCCCTGCTGATCCTGCGCGGATTCGACGCCATGACCCGCGGTGAGAACGCCGAGGAGGTCGTCGAACTCTCCGACCGCGCCCTCGTCAACGGCCGCCTCGCCCCCGGACTCGGCTGGACCGACACCGAGTGGGGCATCGAACTCCTGCTGATGCTGGCCAACGCGTACGCCTACACCGACCGGCTCGACCGCGCCGAAGCCCTCTACACGGAGGGCCTGCGCGCCTATGAGACGGCCGGCTGGAGCGGCGGCCACCTCGCCCTGGCGCACGCCTACGTCGGGCTCGGCCACCGCAGGCGCGGCCGGTTGCGGGAGGCGGAGACCTCGCTGCGCGAGTCGCTGCGGCTCGCCGAGCGCGTCGGCCGCGGCCTGCCGCTGTACTGGTCGGCGACCTGCAACCTGGTCGACACCCTGCTCGCCCGCGGACATGTCGGGGAGGCGTGGGCGATCGCCGAGCAGTACGGCTTCGCGCCGCCGTACCCGTCGACGATCGTGCTGCCCGACCCGCGGTCCGTACGGGGGCGGCTGCTGCTGGCCGTCGGCCGCACCAAGGACGGCATCAACGAACTGGAGGCCGCCGAAAAGGCGGCGGCCGTGCGCGGCCACCACAACCCGGTGCTCGTCCCGTGGGCCGTGGACCTCGCCCGCGCCCTCGCCACGGAGGACCCGCTGCGGGCCGCGCAGCTCGCCGCCGACGCCCGCCGGCACGCCGAACGCTTCGGCACCGACACCGCGATCGGTGAGGCCCTGCGCTGCGCCGCCGCCCTGGAGACCGGCCAGCGGGCGGTCCGGCTGGCCGCCCAGGCGGTCGCCTACCTGGAGGCCTCGCCCTGCCAGTACGAACACGCGGCGGCCCGGGTCGAGTACGGCATCGCCGCCCGCTCGACGTCCGAGCTCAACCGGGGCCTGGCGCTGGCCCGTTCGTGCGGGGCGGACGGCCTGGTGGCCCAGGCCAGGAAGGTGCTGGAACAGGGCCGCGGACTACGGTGACCCCGCCGGGTGCCGCATCCGTGCTCAGCCCGCCGTGCCGCCTTCCTCCCCGTCCTCCCTCCCCGCGGCCTCCTTCTCCTCGTCCTCGGCGAGCACCCGTTGGGCCGTCGCGAACGCCGAGTTGGCCGCCGGAACCCCGCAGTACACGGCGGTCTGCAGCAGTACGGCACCGATCTCGTCGGGTGTGAGCCCGTTGCGCCGCGCCGCCCGCACATGCATGGCCAGCTCGTCGTAGTGGCCGTGCGCGACCAGCGCCGTGAGGGTGATCATGCTGCGCTCGCGGCGGCTGAGAGTGGGATCGGTCCAGATCTCGCCCCAGGCGTAGCGGGAGATGAAGTCCTGGAATCGGGCGGTGAACGGGGTCTGCCGGGACTGCGCCCGGTCCACGTGCGCGTCGCCGAGCACCTCGCGTCGTACCGCCATGCCCCGCGGTGCCTCGGTGCCGAAGTGGGCGCGCAGCGCGGCGAGTACGGCCTCGGGGCGCTGTGCCGGCGCCAGATGCGCGGCCCCCGGCAGCTCCACGAGCGTGGCGTCCGGCACCGCGTCCGCGATCTCCCGCAGATGCGACGGCGGTGTCGCCCGGTCCTCGCGGCCGGCGACCAGCAGCGTGGGGACGGTGATCTCCGCGAGCCGCTCGCGCAGGTCGAAGGCGGCCAGCGCGTCGCAGCAGGCGGCGTACGCGTCCGGGTCGGCGTCGCGCTGGTCCCGGACCAGCCGCGGCACGGTGAAGCCGGGGGTGAACCATCGGGCGTCGGCGCTCTCGGCGAGTTGCGCCAGCCCCTCCCGCCGTACCAGCGCGGCCCGTTCCCGCCACGGCTTCACGCCGTTGAAGTGGGCGGACGAGCAGATCACGGCCAGCGAGGACACCCGCTCCGGGTGGTGCAGGGCCAGCTCCAGCCCGACCGCCCCGCCCAGCGAGACCCCGGCGTACGCGAACCGTTCGATGCCCAGCGCGTCGGCGAGCGCGAGCACCAGCGCGGCCAGATCCGCGACGGTGGCGCCGGGACCGATCGCGCCGGCCGGTGAACCGCCGTGCCCGGGCAGGTCCCAGCGCACCACCCGGTGGGTCACGGACAGTTCCGGCGCCACCGCGTCCCACAGGGCGTACGAGGTGCCCAGCGAGGGGCCGAGGAGCAGCGGGGGAGCCGAAGTGGCGCCTTCCGCACGGTGGTTGAGGAGGGTGTCGGTCAACGTCGCTCCAGGGCGCGGTCGGTGAGCAGGCCGGCGCAGCCGGTGTAGCGGGTCGGGTCGGTCGGTCCGGCGAGGTCGACGTCCCGCAGCTCCGGTCGCTCGGCCAGTAGTTCGGCCAGCGGGCGGTCCTCGGTGTAGGCGCGCCGCGCGAGTTCGGTGAGCAGGGACTTCGCGCGGTCGCGGCCCAGCAGTGCGGCCAGTTCCGCGGACAGCCGTTCGGACACGATCAACCCGTGGGTGAGCGCCAGGTGTTCGCGCATGACGTCGGCACGGACCCGCAGGCCCTCGGCGAGTTCGGCGGCGTCCCGGGCCGCTCCGCCGGCCAGCCGCAGCAGGTCCCGCAGCGGCTCCCACTCGGCGTGCCACGCCCCGGCCGGCCGCTCGTCCTCCGCCACCAGCGCCGCGTAGAGGGTGGCGGCGAGCTGCGGCGCGCGCCGGGCCGCGGCGGCGACGAGGGTGGCCCGTACCGGGTTCGCCTTGTGCGGCATGGCCGACGAGCCGCCGCCGCTGCCCTCCGCGACCTCCGCGATCTCGGTGCGGGACAGGGTCAGCACGTCCGCCGCGATCTTGCCCAGGGCCCCCGCCGTGAACGCCAGACACCCCGCGAGGTCGGCGATGGGGGTGCGCAGGGTGTGCCAGGGCAGGTCGGCCGCCCGCAGGCCGAGTTCACGGGCGTAGGCAGGTGGCAGCAGGGCCGGTTCGGGGGCGCCGTACGCGCCGAAGGCCGCCAGCGTCCCGGCCGCGCCGCCCAGTTGGGCCGGCAGCGAGTGCCGTACGGCGCTCACCCGGTCCCGTGCGTCCAGCACCAGGGACCGCCAGCCGGCCGCCTTGAGCCCGAACGTCGTCGGTACGGCGTGCTGGGTGAGCGTCCGCCCCGGCAGGGCGCTGTCCCGGTGCTCGGCGGCCAGGCCGGCCAGCGCCCGTTCGGTGCGGCCGAGGTCGGCGAGGACGGGGGCCAGGGCGCGCCGGGCGACCAGCATCGTCGCCGTGTCCATGATGTCCTGGCTGGTCGCGCCCCGGTGCACGTACGGGCCGTACTCCTCGCCGACCGCCCGTGTCAGCTCGGCGACCAGGGGGATCACCGGGTTGCCGCCGGCGCGGGCCTGTCCGGCGAGGGACCGGGCGTCGAAGCGGTCCGGGTCGGCCGCCTCGGTCACCGCGGTCGCCGCCCCGGCCGGGGCCAGGCCCAGTCCGGCCTGGGCCCGGGTCAGGGCGGCCTCCGCGTCGAGCAGGGCCCGCAGATAGGCGGTGTCGCCGGTCGCGGCCGCCGCCGGGGAGCCGGTCCAGCCGGGGGCGAGCAGGCCGGTGCCGGAGTCGAGGTCGGTGTCGGTGCCGGGGTCGGCGGGACCGCGGGGGGCGGCAGAAGGTGTCACTGGAACTCCAGGAAGACCGTTTCGCCTTCGCCCTGAAGGCGGATGTCGAAACGGTACGTGCCGTGGCCCCCGTCCCCGGCGATCAGCGTGCCGCGCCGCTCCTCGTCCAGCCTCGACAGCAGCGGGTCCGCGGCCAGCGCCGCCTCGTCGCCCGGCAGGTAGATCCGGGTGAAGAGGTGCGTGAGCAGTCCGCGCGCGAAGACGCACAGGCTGAGGTGGGGCGCGCTGTGTCCGCGGGCGCCGGGCCGCAGTGTCCGGGCGTACCAGTGGCCGTTGGCATCGGTCTGGACGCGGCCCCAGCCGGTGAACTCCACGCCGTTGCGGCCGAGGTGGCCGCCGGTCGCCGGGTCGCGCCGGATCGAGCCGTCGGTCGTCGGCAGGCCGCCGTCCGGGTCGGGCCCCCACAGTTCCACGAAGGCGTCCGGCAGCGGCCGGCCCGCGCCGTCGAGGACGTAACCCTGCACGGTGATGGTGTCCGGGTGGCCGATGGGCGCGATGTCCCCGCCGCCGGGGAAGGGCAGCGCGTAGCCGTAGAAGGGGCCGACCGTGTGCGACGGGGTGGGCAGCACGTTCTCCGGGCTGCTCGTGTCGATCTTCGTCATGGCGGGTCAGCGTCCTTCTTCGAGCCAGGTGGCGGACGGGCCGTCGAGCACGATGTCCCAGTGGTAGCCCAGCGAGAACTCGGGCACGGACAGGCTGTGGTCGTAGGTGGCGACCAGGCGCCGGCGGGCCGCGTCGTCCGTCACGGACTGCAGGATGGGGTCGTGGGGAAAGAGCGGGTCGTTCGGGAAGTACATCTGGGTCACGAGCCGCTGGGTGAACGCCGAGCCGAACAGCGAGAAGTGGATGTGCGCCGGCCGCCAGGCGTTGACGTGGTTGCGCCACGGGTAGGGGCCCGGCTGCACGGTGGTGAAGCGGTAGAAGCCGTCGTCGTCGGTGAGCGTGCGGCCCACCCCGGTGAAGTGGGGATCCAGCGGGGCGTCGTGCTGTTCCCGCTGGTGGGCGTAGCGGCCGGCCGAGTTGGCCTGCCATATCTCGACCAGCTGCCCGCGCACCGGACGCCCGCCGCGGTCCAGGACGCGGCCGGAGACGGTGATGCGTTCGCCGATCGGCTCACCGGCGTGGTGCCGGGTGAGGTCGTTGTCGATCTCGGTGATGTCCCGCTCGCCGAAGGCGGGCGAGGCCAGCTCGACGAGCTCCGGGTCCTTGCCGACGTCGATGGCGACCGGCGGCTGCCGGGGATGGCGCAGCAGCGAGGAGCGGTAGGGCGCGTAGTCGCGGCGCGGGTGGTGCTCGACGGGCGCGCCCTCGGCGACCCGCCTCTCGTACGCGGCGTGCTCGGCCGCGATCTCCAGGTCGATGTCCCGCTGGGTGAGTTCCATGGGTGTTCCTACCGTTCGAGGACCAGGGCGAGGCCCTGGCCGACGCCGATGCAGAGGGCGGCGACACCGGTGCCGCCGCCCCTGCGGGCGAGCTGGTGGGCGACGGTGCCGGCGAGGCGGGCGCCGGACGCGCCGAGCGGATGACCGAGGGCGATGGCTCCGCCCTGCGGGTTGAGGATCGCCGGGTCGAACTCGGGCCACTCGGCCACACAGCCGAGGACCTGGGCGGCGAACGCCTCGTTGAGCTCCAGCACGGACAGGTCGCCGAATCCCCTGCCCGCCTTGGTGAGCGCGCGGTGGACGGCCTCGACCGGCGCGAGCCCGAAGTGGTGCGGTTCGATCGCGGAGACGCCGGTGGCGCCGATCCGGGCCAAAGGCGTGCGGCCGGTGGCCCTCAGGCCCGCCTCGTCGACGAGCAGCAGGGCGGCGGCGCCGTCGTTCAGCGGGGAGGCGTTCCCCGCGGTGACGGTCCCGCCCTCGGCGCGGAAGGACGGCTTGAGCCGGGCCATCGCCGCGAGCGAGGCGTCCGCGCGGACGGACTCGTCGGCGGTGAAGGCGACCGGTTCGCCCTTGCCCCGCGGAACGGGCACGGGGGCGAGTTCGACGTCGAAGAGGCCGGCCTCCTGGGCCGCGGCGGCCTTTCGGTGGCTGCCGAGAGCGAACTCGTCCTGCTGCTCGCGGCTGATCTTGTGCTTGTCGGCGATGAGTTCGGCCGACTCGCCCAGCGGGATCGTCCACCGCGGTTCCATCGCCGGGTTGACCATGCGCCAGCCCAGCGTGGTCGAGTACAGCTCGGCGTGTCCGGCCGGGAAGGGCCGCTCGCTCTTGGGCAGGACGTAGGGGGCGCGGGTCATGGACTCCACACCGCCCGCGACGGCGATCGAGGCGTCCCCGACGGCGATGGCACGGGCCGCCTGGATGACGGCCTCCAGCCCGGAGGCGCACAGCCGGTTGACGGTCACCCCCGGCACGGAGACCGGCAGACCGGCCAGCAGCCCGGCCATCCGGCCGACGTTCCGGTTCTCCTCGCCGGCGCCGTTCGCGTTGCCGAAGTAGACGTCCTCGATCCGGGACGGGTCCAGCTCCGGTGTACGAGCGAGGAGTTCACGGATCGCGTGGGCGGCGAGGTCGTCCGGGCGTACGCCCGCGAGGGCACCGTTGTAGCGGCCGACCGGGGTGCGGACGGCGTCCACGACGTACACGGTGTTCATGGCGTTCACAGCAGCTCCTCCGCGACACCCAGCTTGGCGCCGGTCCGGGCGGCGACGTCCTCGGCCGTGACGCCCGGCGCGGTCTCGACGAGGACCAGGCCCTCGTCCGTCACGTCGAGCACGCCCAGGTCGGTGATGATCCGGTTCACGCAGGCCCTGCCGGTGAGGGGCAGCGCGCACTCCTCAAGGATCTTGGGGCTGCCGTCCTTGGCGGTGTGGGTCATGACCACGATGACCGTGCGGGCACCGTGCACCAGGTCCATCGCCCCGCCGATACCGGTGATCATCTTCCCGGGGACGGCCCAGTTCGCCAGGTCACCCCCGGCCGACACCTGCATGGCGCCGAGCACGGCCACGTCGATGTGCCCGCCGCGGATCATCGAGAAGGACAGCGCCGAGTCGAAGAAGGACGCCCCCGGCAGGACCGTCACCGTCTCCTTGCCCGCGTTGATCAGATCGGGGTCGACCTGCTCCTCCGTCGGGTAGGGGCCGGTGCCCAGGATGCCGTTCTCCGACTCCAGGATCACCTCGACGCCCGGCGGGAGGTGGTTGGGGATCAGCGTCGGCAGTCCGATGCCCAGGTTGACGTACTGTCCGTCCTGGAGTTCACGGGCCGCGCGCGCGGCCATCTGCTCACGGGTCCAGGTCATCAGCCGCTCACCGCTTCCCCGGCCGCGGGCGCCGAGACCGTCCGCTGCTCGATCTTCTTGTCCGCCGCCTGCGCGGGTGTCAGGGCGAGCACCCGCTGCACGAAGATGCCCGGCAGGTGCACGGCGTCCGGATCGATCTCGCCGGGCTCCACCAGCTCCTCCACCTCCGCGATCGTGATCCGGCCGGCCATGGCCGCGAGCGGGTTGAAGTTGCGGGTGGACCTGTTGAAGACGAGGTTGCCGTGCCGGTCGCCCCTGGCGGCGCGCACCAGCGCGAAGTCGGTGCGGATGCCGCGTTCCAGTACGTACTCGCCGCCGTCGAACTCCCGTACCTCCTTCGGCGGCGAGGCCAGCGCGACCCCGCCGGAGCCGTCGTAGCGCCAGGGCAGCCCGCCGTCGGCGACCTGGGTGCCCACACCGGCGGGGGTGTAGAAGGCGGGGATGCCCGCCCCGCCGGCCCGCAACCGCTCGGCCAGCGTGCCCTGCGGGATCATCTCCACCTCCAGCTCCCCGGACAGGTACTGGCGGGCGAACTCCTTGTTCCCGCCGATGTAGGAGCCGGTCACCCGGGCGACCCGCCCGGCGGCGAGGAGGACGGCGAGCCCGGTCTCCATCGCGCCGCAGTTGTTGGAGACCACGGCGAGACCGGTGACCCCGCGCTCGTACAGCGCCTGGATCAGCACGTTCGGCACGCCGCTCAGCCCGAATCCGCCGACGGCGAGTGTCGCGCCGTCCGGCACGTCGGCCACCGCCTCCAGGGCGCCGGCCACGACCTTGTCCATCAGTGAAGCCCCATCCCGTCCGAGCGCCCGCTCCAGAATTAATCAGGGCACTGAGTATTTCGGTGACGTTCCCTCACGCTGCCATCGGACCGGAACGCCGTCAAGACCCCTGCGTCACGCGAGGTCAACGGCGCCGGACACCCCGAGACAGCGTCGCCCCCGGCAGGTATCCTTCAGTGCACCAACGAAAGTGTGACAGCACAGCGCGGAGACGCGGACGACTACCTGGAGCGCTCATGGCCGCCGTGGACCTCAGCACCCACCCCGGGCACCTGGCTCGGCGGCTGCAACAGGCGCACTACCTCCTGTGGAACGCCATGGTCTCCGAGGAGATCACCTCGCCGCAGTTCGCGGTCCTCAACGCGCTGGTCGCGGAACCGGGCCTCGACCAGCGCACCGTGGGGGAGCGGGTGGGGCTCGACCGGTCCACCATCGCCGAGGTGATCAGCAGGCTCGGCCGGCGCGGACTGCTCGACAAGGTCCGCGACCCGCAGGACGGCCGTCGCTTCCTGCTGCGCCTGACGGAGGAGGGCACCCGCACCCACCGCAAGCTGACCGTGCGCACGGCCCGGATGAACCAGGTCTTCCTCGCCCCCCTCTCCGGGGCGGAACAGACCCAGTTCCTCGACCTCATCCAACGCGTCTCGGACGCGGCCGAAGGACTCCGCAACCCGACGGAGCCTGTCACGGCCACGCGCCGGTGAGGCGACGCGCCCGTGCGGCGACGCGACCGTGTGCGCGACGGCGAGTGCGCGTGACGGCCTGCTGACCGTGGGCCCTTTGCGGGCCTTGCGCCTTGCGACCGTGGGCCCCTTGCGGGTGGGGTGACGGTGGCCGCGTGCGGGCTACGTGCCGGTGGGCCCTTGACGGCCTCGCGACCGTGGGCCTGTGCGGGCCTCGCGACCGTGGGCCCGTGCGGCTTGAGTGACGGTGGGCGCAAGCGGGTTACGTGACTGTGGGCGCGTGACGGCCACGGGTCTGTGGGCGCCGTGACCGCCCTGCGACCGTGAGGGCTCCGGCCGAGCGCCGGGCGCCGAGCGCGCTGCCTGGATCGTATGCGCCGGGCGCCGAGCGCGGTGCTGGATCGTTTGCGCCGGGCGCCGAGCGCGCTGCCTGGATCGTGTGCGCCGGGCGTCGAGCACGGTGCCAGGATCGTGTCCGCCGCGCGCGTGTCGGGACCGGGCGCGCCCGGCGGCGCGCGGCGGAAACGCCTCCGCGCGGTGCCCGGCGCTTCGGGGCCACGGGCGGCGTCGAGCCTTGGCGAACACCGAGGGGCGGTCCCTGAGCGCGCCATCCGGCCGGTGTCAGGGTGCCTTCGCGAACAGCACCCACACCTGGCCCGGCGCGAAGTTCAGCGGCGTGCCGTCCGGCGTGGTGAACTCCGTACCGTCGACGGCCCGCCGGCGCGACCAGTCGGCGTCGTAGGCCCGCCCGTCGCGCAGCACGGTCGCCTTCCCGGTGCCCACTGTCTGCGTGTACGGCGTGTTGTTGCCGAGGAAGTCGTGGAAGGCCGACCTGCGCACCTGCACGTACTGCACGACGACCGTCGCGGGCGCCACCGCCCTGCCGCCCGGGCTCACGGCGGGGGTGCCGTCCATGGACACCAGCCAGCGCCGGCGGTCGCCGGACCAGGTGAAGGTGAAACGGGCCGCGGGGTAGCGGACGGTGCGCGAGGCCTGCGGTGTGCCGCCCGCGGGTGCGGCCCCGTAGTGGAAGCCGGTCGTCAGCGCGTCGGCGCCCGGCGCCGAGGGGGCGAGCTGGGTGGGGCGCAGATACAGGTTGTGCGGCGCGGCCCTGCCGGAGCCGCGGTAGTAGGCGTCGCCGGCCGTCTCGGGCGGCACCGCCCGCAGGGACGCCTTGTCGATGAGCGGCAGCAGTTTGTGCTGTGCCCCGGAGAAGGCGAGCGTGGGCCGGTCGAACTGGCGCAGCAGCTCCAGGTCGGACTCCCGCGCGCTGCGCACCGGCCCCACCGCCTTCGGGAACCGGGTCGCGTAGACCGCCATGAGGCGGCTGAGGCCCCCCTCGACCTGCTCGGCGTACACCACGTCCGCGGCGTCGAGGCCGGTCTGCGGCCGGGCGGCGGGCGCGTTGTCGATCTTCACGGCGAGCACGGGACCGACCCGGGGGGTGGCGTTGGGGCTGGGGCTGGTGTCGGCGGGGCTCGGGGCCGGGGTCCGCAGCCGTCCCCGTCCGTCGTCGGACGTGCTGCCGTGTCCCGTGCAGCCCGCCGCCAGCGAGGCCGTCAGGGTGGCGGCCAGCAGTGCCACCGTCGTTGCGGCGCGCGGTCTGCGCGCCTCGCGTCTCATGCCCACCGTGGCCACCGCTTCTCGTGTCAGGGATGGTGTGCTTGTACGTTCATCGGTCGCTATACCCGTTCGTATCCGCTGGCGCGCGTCGACTGCGCCGATCGGCCCACCTCCGTGGTTCGGCGCCGGGCGCCCGGGTACTCGGGCGCCACCCCAGGACCGGACAGCCGACTCGGCAGAGGGAGTGCGCGTCATGAAGGCAGTGACCTGGCAGGGCAAGCGGGACGTGCGGGTGGAGAACGTGCCGGACCCGAGGATCGAGAAGCCGACGGACGCCGTCATCCGCGTCACCTCCAGCGGGTTGTGCGGGTCCGACCTGCACCTCTACGAGGTGCTCACGCCGTTCATGACGCCGGGCGACATCCTCGGGCACGAGCCCATCGGCATCGTCGAGGCGGTCGGGGCCGGCGTGCCCGACCTCTCGGTCGGCGACCGGGTCGTGGTGCCGTTCCAGATCGCCTGCGGCGACTGCTGGATGTGCCTGACCGGGCTGCCCACCCAGTGCGAGACCACCCAGGTCACCAGCGAGGGCATGGGAGCCGCCCTGTTCGGCTACACCCGGCTGTACGGCGCGGTGCCGGGCGCCCAGGCCGAGTATCTGCGGGTGCCGCAGGCGCAGTTCGGCCCCATCAAGATCCCGCACGGCCCGGCCGACGACCGCTTCGTCTACCTCTCCGACGTCCTGCCCACCGCCTGGCAGGCGGTCGCCTACGCGGACGTCCCGCAGGGCGGCAGCGTCGCCGTCCTCGGCCTCGGCCCGATCGGCGACATGGCCTGCCGGGTGGCCCAGGTGCGCGGCGCCGGCCGGGTGTTCGGCGTGGACCTGGTGAGCGAGCGGCTGCGCCGGGCCCGCGCCCGGGGCGTGGAGACCTTCGACCTCAGGAGCTTCGACAGCGAGAAGGAGCTGGTCCAGGCGATCCGCGACCAGACGGACGGACGCGGCCCGGACGCCGTGATCGACGCGGTCGGTACCGAGGCCCACGGCAGCGCCGCCGCCCGCATGGTGCAGAACGCCTCCGCCCTGCTGCCGAGGAAGCTGAGCGGCCCGTTCGCCGAGCGCTTCAGCGTCGACCGGCTCGCCGCCCTGCACACCGCCATCGAACTGGTCCGGCGCGGCGGCACCATCTCGCTCAGCGGGGTCTACGGCGGCATGGCCGACCCGCTGCCGATGCTCACGCTGTTCGACAAGCAGATCCAGATGCGGATGGGCCAGGCCAACGTCCGCCGCTGGAGCGACGAGATCGTCCCCTACCTCACCGACGAGGACCCGCTCGGCGTGGACGACTTCGCCACCCACCACCTGCCGCTCACCGACGCCCCGCACGCGTACGAGATGTTCCAGCGCAAGCAGGACGGCGCGGTCAAGGTGCTGATGCAGCCCTGAGTCACACCGGCGGGCCGAGGATCTCCGCCAGGTCATAGCTCACCGGTTCCTCCAGCTGCGCGTACGTGCAGCTCTCGGGTGTGCGGTCCGGGCGCCAGCGGCGGAACCGGGCCGTGTGCCGGAAGCGGGCTCCGTTCTCCATGTGGTCGTAGGCCACCTCGGCCACCCGCTCCGGGCGCAGCGGCACCCAGGACAGGTCCTTCTTGCCCGACCAGCGGCTCGGCGCGCCGGGCAGCCGGTCCGACTCGTGCGCCGCCGCCTCCGCCCAGGCCGCCCACGGGTGGCCCGCGACGTCCGTCATACGCAGCGGCTCCAGCTCCTCGACCAGCTCGGCGCGCCGCTGCATGGAGAAGGCGGCGGACACCCCGACGTGCTGGAGCCGCCCCTGCCCGTCGTGCAGCCCCAGCAGCAACGAGCCCACGACGGGCCCGCTCTTGTGCAGGCGGTAGCCCGCGACGACGACGTCCGCCGTACGCTCGTGCTTGATCTTGAACATGGCGCGTTCGTCCTGGCGGTAGGGCAGGTCCAGCGGTTTGGCGACCACACCGTCCAGGCCCGCCCCCTCGAACTGCTCGAACCACCGCCGCGCCACCTCGGCGTCGGTCGTCGCCGGCGCCACGTGCACAGGGGCCGTCGCCCCGGCCAGCGCCCCGGTCAGCAGCGCCCTGCGGTCGGCCAGCGGGAGGTCCAGCAGCGACTCGTCGGCGAGTGCCAGCAGGTCGAAGGCCACGAACGACGACGGTGTCCGCTCGGCAAGCGTCCGCACCCGGGAGTCCGCCGGATGGATGCGTTCGGTGAGCGCGTCGAAGTCCAGCCGTCCGTCCCGCGCGATCACGATCTCCCCGTCCAGCACGCACCGCTCGGGCAGCCGCTCCTTCAGCGCCGCGACCAGCTCGGGGAAGTACCTGGTCAACGGCTTGCCCGTCCGGCTGCCGAGCTCGACCTCGGACCCGTCCCGGAACACGATCGCCCGGAAGCCGTCCCACTTCGCCTCGTAGTGCATACCGGGCGGGATCTTCGCCACCGACTTGGCGAGCATGGGCTTCACGGGCGGCATCACCGGCAGATCCATGCTCCGATTCTGCGCCCATACGTCCCCTGCCGCCCGGTGTGCGAGTGACGCGAGGGACGAGGGAAATATGGCGGACAGGAGAAATGCGAAGGATGCGGGGTGCGCCTACCGTGGCTCGCATGGGCGAAGCGGTGGAACTGGAGGCGGGCGGCCGCAGCGTACGGCTGTCCAGCCCGGACAAGATCTTCTTCCCGGAGCGGGGCTTCACCAAGCTGGACCTCGCCCGCTACTACCAGGCCGTCGCCCCCGGCATCCTGCGCGCCCTGCGCGACCGGCCCACCACCCTGGAGCGCTACCCGGACGGCGTGAGCGGCGAGTCGTTCTTCCAGAAGCGGGCGCCGAAGAACATGCCCGAGTGGATCCCGACCGCCCACATCACCTTCCCCAGCGGCCGCAGCGCGGACGAGATGTGCCCCACCGAGGAGGCCGCCGTGCTGTGGGCCGCCCAGTACGGCACCCTCACCTTCCACCCCTGGCCGGTGCGCCGCGACGACGTCGACCGCCCGGACGAACTCCGCATCGACCTCGACCCGCAGCCCGGCACCGACTACGACGACGCGGCCCGCGCCGCCCACGAACTGCGCGCCGTCCTGGACGAGTTCGGCGGGCTGCGCGGGTGGCCCAAGACCTCGGGCGGGCGCGGGCTGCACGTCTTCGTGCCCATCGAGCCGCGCTGGACCTTCACCCAGGTGCGGCGGGCGGCGATCGCGGTCGGCCGCGAGATGGAACGCCGGATGCCCGACCGGGTGACCATCAAGTGGTGGAAGGAGGAGCGGGGGGAGCGCATCTTCCTGGACTACAACCAGACCGCGCGTGACCGCACCATCGCCTCCGCCTACTCCGTACGACCCCGTCCGCACGCCCCGGTCTCGGCGCCCCTGCGCTGGGAGGAGGTCGGCGAGGCCCACCCGCAGGACTTCGACCTCGCCACGATGCCCGCGCGGTTCGCCGAACTCGGCGACGTGCACGCCGACATGGACGAGCACGCGTTCTCCCTGGAACCCCTGCTGGACCTCGCGCGCCGCGACGAGCACGACCACGGCCTCGGCGACCTGCCCTACCCGCCGGAGTACCCGAAGATGCCGGGCGAGCCCAGCAGGGTCCAGCCCAGCCGGGCGAGGAAGACACCGGGCCGGGCGAAGAAGGAGACGCCGTAGCCGGCGGATCGCCGTCGGGCGGGACCGGGGCGTCGGTGGAACCGGACCGTCGTCGGACCGGCCGGTGGGCGATGTCGGGCCGCTGCCGGACCGGCCGGTGGGCGACGTCGGGCCGCTGCCGGACCGGAGCGTCGGCGGGCCGGACCGCGGGCAGGCCCGGACCGTGGGCGGAACCGCACGGCCGTAGGGCCGGATCGCCGTCAGGCGCGGCCGGACCTCGATCCCGAGCGCCGCCGAGAGCGCTCTCACCGTCCGCGCGGCCGCGGCTATCCTGATCCGCATCCGCCGACGAGGAGCCGCGAAGTGACCGAGACAGCGCAGCGCCCCACGCTGGAGGCCGTGGCCGCTCGGGCGGGTGTCTCCCGGGCCACCGTCTCCCGCGTGGTCAACGGCGGGGACGGGGTGCGCGAAACCCTCGTGGAGCGGGTCCGGCGGGCGGTGGAGGAACTCGGGTACGTCCCCAACCAGGCGGCCCGCAGTCTCGTCACGAAGCGGCACGACGCGATCGCCGTGGTCGTCGCCGAGCCGGAGACCCGGGTCTTCGCCGACCCCTTCTTCGCCCTCCAGCTCCGCGGGATCAGCAAGGAACTGACGGCGCACGACAACCAGCTCGTGCTGCTGCTGACGGAGGGACGTGACGACCACGCCCGTGTCGGCCGCTATCTCGCCGGCGGTCACGTCGACGGCGCCCTCGTCTTCTCGCTGCACCTCGACGATCCGCTGCCCGGACTGATCCAGCGCGCGGGCATCCCGACCGTGTTCGGCGGCCGGCCCGGCTGGAGCGACGGCCGCAGCGGCGTGCTGTACGTCGACAGCGACAACCGCGGCGGAGCCCGCGAGGCCGTACGCCATCTCGTCGGCCTGGGCCGCACCCGCGTCGCGCACATCACCGGCGCCCTCGACCAGACCTCCGCGGTGGACCGGCTCGACGGGTTCCGGGACGTCCTGACCGACGCCGACCCGCGGCTGATCGCCCAGGGTGACTTCACGCCGGCCGGCGGCGAGCGGGCGATGCGGGAACTCCTCGACCGCCGCCCCGACCTGGACGCGGTGTTCGCCGCCAACGACCTGACCGCGGCGGGCGCCCTGCGCGTCCTGCGCGAACACGGACGGCGGGTGCCCGAGGACGTCGCCGTGATCGGCTTCGACGACATGCTGCCCATCGCCGAACAGACCGACCCACCGCTCACGACGGTCCGCCAGGACATCGAGGAGATGGGCCGGCTGATGGCCCGCCTGCTGCTGCGCGGCCTGGAGCACCCCGCCACCGGTGAACGGCGCGAGGGCACTGCCGACGTGCCCTCCGCGGTGGTCACCCCGACGACGCTGGTACGACGCGCCTCCGCCTAGGTCTCCGTCAGGGCCGCCGACCGCTTGACGGGCGCCGCCGTCACGGCTGCCGCGGCGCGCTTCTGATCACGGCGAAACGGGCTCCGTAGGGGTCGGTGAGCTTCGCGATGCTGCCGACGCCTTCGAGGTCGGTGGCGGGCATCCGCACGCCGCCCCCCAGTTCCTGGGCGCGATCGGCCGCGGCGGCCGCGTCGGGGACCTCGAAGTACGGCAGCCAGGACGCTCCGGTCGCCGCCTCGGTCGGGTCGTCGGCCAGGCCGACGAAACCGCCGAACATGGCGTCCTCCCCGAGCCCGGCCGGGTTGACGGAGGTGTAGGTGCCGCCGGCGAAGGGGACGGCGCAGGTCTCCAGGCCGAGGGTCGCGTGGTAGAAGGCGGCGGCGGCCGCGATGTCCGGCGTGTACAACTCGACCCAGCACAGGGAGCCCGGGTCGCCCGTCACGTCGACGCCCTTGGTCAGGCCGGGCTGCCAGATCCCGAACGGCACGCCCGCCTGGTCGGCGAGGATCGCCATCCGGCCCCGGTCCATCACGTCCATGGGCGGCATGAGCACGCTGCCGTGCGCCTGCTCGGCGGCCTTGGCGGTGGCCTCCGCGTCCGCGCTCTGGAAGTAGAGGTTCCAGGAGGGCGGGCCCTGCTCGGCGGTGGTCTGCATGCCGCCCGCGACCGTCTTGCCGTCCAGCTGGAAGAAGCCGTAGCCGCCGGCCTCGGGTCCGGCCGACTGGAACCGCCAGCCGAAGAGACCGCCGTAGAAAGAGGTGGCGCCGTCGATGTCGGAGGTGCTGACGTCGATCCAGTTCGGTGCGCCGTTGACGAAACGGGTGGTGAGCATGTGCCCTCCTCGGATGGGTCCCGTTGTCTGCACAGCCGAGTCTGGCACCGCCCACTGACAATCGCTGCCGGAGTACGACGGGCGGCCGGGGGACGCCCAGGAGGGTACCGGTCACGGCCGCGACCGGAGCCGTCCGCTCCCCACCCCCGCGCGTCGCCGTGCGCTCACGGCACCGGCGACGGCATCATCGGGCCGACCGCCGACCGCCGACCGCCGACCGCCGACCGCCGACCGCCGACCGCCGACCGCCGACCGCCGACCGCCGACCGCCGACCGCCGACCGCCGACCCCCGACCCCCGACCCCCGACCGCCGACCGCCGACCCCCGACCGGGGCGTTGATCCGGCGTTGATCGAACGTTTTTCGCCGCACGGCACGCTCTCTGCCATGCACACCGACACCATCACCCCGGCCGACGGCGCCTGGCAGGGACAGGCCCTGTGCGCGCAGACCGGGGCGGACTTCTTCTTTCCCGAACCGGGCAGTTCCGTGCGTGAGGCGAAGCGCATCTGCGGCATGTGCGAGACGCGCCCCGCCTGTCTGGAGTACGCGCTGCGCAACGACGAGCGCTTCGGCGTCTGGGGCGGCCTCTCCGAGAAGGAGCGGCTGCACCTGAGGCGTACGACGCACTGACGTCCGGCCGGCCCCGGACCCCGGGGCCGGCCGGACGTGTCAGCCGGGTCGCGTCAGCCGGCCGCCCGCGCGGCCATCCGCGCCTTGCGCGCCGCCAGCTTCTCGTCGAACTTCGCTGCCTCGGAGTCCAGGCCGCCCATGTACAGGCCGAGCTCCTCCTGGGCCTTGAGCCCCTCCGGGCCGAGGCCACCGATCTCCATGACCTTCAGGAAGCGCAGCACGGGCTGGAGCACGTCGTCGTGGTGGATGCGCATGTTGTAGACCTCGCCGATGGCCATCTGCGCCGCGGCCCGCTCGAAGCCGGGCATGCCGTGGCCGGGCATGCGGAAATGCACGATGACGTCGCGCACGGCCTGCATGGTCAGGTCGGGGGCGAGGTCGAAGGCCGCCTTGAGCAGGTTGCGGTAGAACACCATGTGCAGGTTCTCGTCGGTCGCGATGCGCGCCAGCATGCGGTCACAGACCGGGTCGCCCGACTGGTGTCCGGTGTTGCGGTGCGAGACGCGGGTCGCCAGCTCCTGGAAGGCGACGTAGGCCACCGAGTGCAGCATCGAGTGGCGGTTGTCCGACTCGAAGCCCTCACTCATGTGGGCCATGCGGAACTGCTCCAGCTGGTCCGGGTCGACCGCGCGCGAGGCGAGCAGGTAGTCGCGCATCACGATGCCGTGCCGGCCCTCCTCGGCCGTCCAGCGGTGCACCCAGGTGCCCCAGGCGCCGTCGCGGCCGAAGAGCGAGGCGATCTCGTGGTGGTAGCTGGGGAGGTTGTCCTCGGTGAGCAGGTTCACCACGAGCGCGATCCGGCCGAGCTCGGTGACCTTGGACTGCTCCTTGTCCCAGGCCTCGCCGTCCTCGAAGATGCCGGGGAAGTTGCGGCCGTCGCTCCAGGGCACGTACTCGTGCGGCATCCAGTCCTTGGCCACCCCGAGGTGCCGGTTGAGTTCCTTCTCGACCACTTCCTCCAGGGCGTACAGCAGTCTGGCGTCGGTCCAGACGGAAGAATTGCCGAGGTGAGGGGAAGTGATCGTCACGGAAACTCCAGGGGGACGCGTACTCAATCAGGGCAAACCGGCTGCGATGCCGGAACCTACGGCATCGTAGGCTACGAATCCGTAGGTTACGAGACCGTAGGTTAAGCCCGCCGTAAAGATCGCTGATCAGGCGGGGTGCCGGGGATGGAGCCGGTTGGGCGAGGTTCGCAGGTCCCCGGGCGGAAAGGCTGGGTGCCCCTCACTGTCAAACGTACAGCTCCCGCAGCCGAACCGAGAGACATGTCACACACCCTTCGAGTTTCTCGAACTCGCTGATGTCGACCTGCACCGGCTCGTGGCCGAGGTCCGCGAGCAGCTCGGCGGTCTTCGGGGCGCTCGCGGCCATCAGGAGCTTGTCGCCGCCCAGCAGCACCACGTGGGCTCCGGACTCCTCCGGCACCGGCAGGAAGCGCGGGAACAGCGAGGGGGCGTCCAGCTGGGGGATACGGCCCAGGACCGTCCCGTCGGGCAGAGCAGTGACCGCCGACTTCAGGTGCAGCACCTTGCTCACCGGCACGGCGACGACCCGCGCCCCCAGCGGCTCGAAGACGGCACGCAGCTGCTGGACGCCGGCCGCGTTGGTGCGCCCGCCGCGGCCGACGTAGATCGTGTCGCCGATCTTCAGCACGTCGCCGCCGTCGAGCGTGCCCGGCTCCCAGATCCAGTTCACCGAGCAGCCCAGCCGGGCCACGGCCTCCTCGACCCCGGCCGTCTCCCCGCGCCGGGACTCGGCGCCGGGACGGGTGATCAGGGCGACGTTGCGGTACATGACCACGGTGTCCTCGACGAAGACCGCGTCGGGGCAGTCGTCGGCCGGGTCCACCTCGACCGTCTCCCAGCCGTGCGTGTTCAGCGCCTCGGCGTACGCCTCCCACTGCTCGGCCGCGAGCCCCACGTCGACCGTCTCGCGCTCCAGATGGGTGAGCAGCCCCTCGGCGAGTCGGGGACCGGGGCGGCGGATGAGGGCCTTCTTGCTGGGCACGAGGGGGACTCCGTATCGGCGGGACGGTGACGGCGCCCCGTGACGGGCGCCGGTCCGCCATCATGCAGGGCCGGTGGGCGGGGGCAAAACCCCGGCCGCCCGGCTGTGGCCCGGTCGACACACTCCGGCGCGGCCGGCGGCCTCACCCGATGTCCTCCGGCGCGATGTCCCGCAGCTTCCCGTCGAGCAGCAGCCAGCGTGTGATGCCGAGCGACTCCAGGAACGGCAGGTCGTGGCTCGCCACGATCAGCGCCCCCTCGTACGACTCCAGGGCCCCGGTCAGCTGCCGCACGCTCGCCATGTCGAGGTTGTTGGTCGGCTCGTCCAGCATCAGCAGCTGCGGCGCGGGCTCGGCCAGCATCAGCGCGGCGAGGGCGGCCCGGAAGCGTTCACCGCCGGACAGGGTCGCCGCCCGCCGGTCGGCGCGGGCGCCCCGGAACAGGAAGCGGGCGAGCCGGGCCCGGATCCGGTTGTCGGTGGCGCCCGGCGCGAACCGGGCCACGTTCTCGGCGACGGTCAGTTCGCCGTCGAGGACGTCCAGCCGCTGGGGCAGGAAACGCAGCGGGACGTGCGCGCGCACCTCGCCGGCCACCGGCCGCAGCTCCCCTGCGATCGTGCGCAGCAGCGTCGTCTTGCCGGCTCCGTTGCGTCCGATCAGCGCGACGCGTTCCGGACCGCGCAGGTCGAGGCCGCCGTCGACGCGGGCGCCGTACGCGAGCCGCAGATCCTGGAGGGTGAGGACGGTCCGGCCCGGCGGTACGGCGGTGTACGGCAGGTCGACGCGGATCTCGTCGTCGTCCCGGACGGCCTCCACCGCCTCGTCGAGCCGTTCCCTGGCTCCGCTGAGCCGCTCCTCGTGCAGCAGGCGGTGCTTGCCCGCGGACTCCTGCGCGGCGCGTCTGCGGGCGCCCATGACGATCTTCGGCTCGCGCTTCTGCTCGAACATCTTCTGGCCGTAGCGCTTGCGGCGGGCCAACTTCACCTGGGCGTCGACCAGTTCGCGTTTCTGGCGGCGGACGTCGGCCTCGGCGGAGCGCACCATCCGTTCGGCGGCCTCCTGTTCGGTGGCGAGTGCCTCCTCGTACGCCGAGAAGTTGCCGCCGTACCAGGTGATGCGGCCTGCCCGCAGATCGGCGATCTGGTCGACCAGGTCGAGGAGTTCGCGGTCGTGACTGACCACGACCAGTACGCCCGGCCAGGACGCGACGGCCGCGTACAGCCGTCTGCGCGCGTACAGGTCGAGGTTGTTGGTGGGCTCGTCGAGCAGCAGGACGTCCGGCCGGCGCAGCAGCAGCGCGGCCAGCCGCAGCAGCACCGACTCGCCGCCCGACAACTCGCCGACGGTGCGGTCCAGTTCGATGTGCCCGAGCCCGAGTTCGCCGAGGGTGGCGAGCGCGCGCTCCTCCACGTCCCAGTCGTCGCCGACGGTCTCGAAGTGCTCCTCGGCCACGTCGCCCGCCTCGATGGCGTGCAGCGCGGCCCGCCGGTCGGCGATGCCGAGCGCCTCGTCGACCCGCAGCGCGGTGTCGAGCGTGACGTTCTGCGGGAGGTGGCCCACCTCGCCGGTCACGCGGACCGTGCCGGCGGCCGGGGCGAGTTCCCCGGCGATCAGCTTCAACAGAGTGGACTTCCCCGAGCCGTTGACGCCGACGAGGCCGGTCCTGCCGGGGCCGAAGGCGAGGTCGAGGCCGTCGAGGACGCCGGTGCCGTCCGGCCAGGCGAAGGAGAGGGAGGTACAGGTGATGGAGGCGGACATACGGGTCTCCGTGGTTGCTCGGTGCGGTCAGGGGCAGACGCGTATCGAGACACCGGGAGGCGACGACGGGGCACCGGGCGGAGGGAGAACCCTGAAAGGGAGAACGGGTCCTGCTCGCGGGGGGACGGCTCGAACGCCGAGGTCGCACGCTGCGCACACACCTCACGTGTGTGACACGGTGTCTCACAACCTCAGACGAGCAACGTCCTTCTCCGATCGACGGCAACAGAACCGTCGTCCACCGTATGAACGGCTCCGGCGGCTGTCAACGCGTTAACTTCGGCCCCGACCGCACCTCGCGAAGGAGATCCCGTGTCCGACGGCTCGCTCTCGCTACCGGCCCGGCTGTGCCTGCTGGCCTGGGACACCATGGGGAGGGAGGTCTCCGGCGCCACCCGTATGCCCCAGCTGGTCCGGGCCGGCGCCCTCACCGAACTCGCCCAGCGCGGTCTGCTCACCGACGAGGACGGCATCGCCACGCCCGCCGACCTGGACTCCGAGACCGGGGACCCGGTCCTCGACGGGCTGCTCGAACTGGTTCGGGAGTCCCGGCCGCACCGCTGGCGGACCTGGGTGACGCTGCGGGCACGGATCACCGTGGAGGCCGTACGCGAGCAGCTGACCGCCGACGGTTATCTGCGCGCGGAGAAGCGGCGGGTGCTCGGGGTCTTCCCGACGGTGGAGTACGTCCTGGAGCGCGAGGCGGCCGTGGACGCGCTGCGTACCGCGGCGCGGGAGGTCCTGCTGGGGCCGGTGCCGGTCGCGGAGGTCTCCGAGCGGGACGCGGCCGTGGTGGCGCTGGCGGCCGCGGCGGAGCCGCGCGTCCTGCTGCCGGGCAGGGACCGCGTCGTGCCCGAGGAGCGCGTGGAGGCGCTGGCCGGTCGCTGCGGGGCGGCGGTGCCGGTGCTGCGGACGGTCGTCAGGGAAGCGCGTACGGCGATGGCGGCGGCGTCCGTGGCCGAATGAGGCCGCCGGCCGCCGGAAACCCCGCTGTGCGGCGGCGACGGACCGGGGAGGGCCCGGTCAGCAGGCGTCCCGCATGAGCTGTGCCAGGTCGTGGTCCAGGTCGAGCTGGAGGTACTCCAGGCCGACCGGTACGAGTTCGCCGGTGGCCTCCAGGAACCGGCGCAGCTCGCCCGTCATGACGTGCACGACGGCGGTGCCCTCGGGGGCGTGGAACTCCATGACCGTGCGGTCGTAGCCGTAGGGCCGCACCCGGACGTCGCCGTGGCCCTGGGGCTCGTGGACACCGGCCGCCAGCAGCTCGCGGCTGAAGGTCCAGCAGACCTCCACACCCTCCAGCGTGGCCGGGGCGGGGAAGGTCATACGGACCGCGTAGGGGTCGCGCCGGTCGTAGTGCAGCACGGCGGGAATGGTCGACATCCTCGGCGCGGCGGCGACGAGACGGGCCTCAACGGGCTGCTCGATGACGATGGACAACGCCTTGCTCCCTTGCGACGGACGGACGGACTGCCGGTGGACGAGGCCGGGCACTCGATGAGACGTCGGAATCGGCCAATCCGTGCACACGAGTGCCGAGTGACGTCCGTCACCACCTTCCCTCACGCCGGTGACGCGGCGAGGGCGTCTGGACGGCGCCGGGGTGGTGGGCTAGCTTCGCCCGCCATGAGGCGCTTGGGGAACACGCGACGAACGGCACCGGCGGTACAGGCGATACGGACGGCACCGGCGATACAGGGAGCACAGACGGCACCGGCGATACGGACGATGCGAGCGGTGCGGAAGGTACCCGCGGGGCAGAGGGTGCCGGCGAAACGCACGACGGCACGTCTGCGGCGTACGGCGGCCGGCGTGCTGTGCGCGGCGGCGCTGGCCGCCGTGACGGCCGTACCCGCGCAGGCGCAGGCGCAGGCGCACCCGCCCCGGCATCCGGCGCCGCACTGGGAACTCAAGGACAGCGGTACCCCGGACGTGCGGTTCAGGGGCCTGTCGGCCGTCAGCCGGAACACCGCCTGGGTGGCGGGAACCCAGGGCACCGTCCTGCGCACCACCGACGGCGGGGCGAACTGGCGGAACGTCTCCCCGCCGGGCGCCGCCGACCTCCAGTTCCGGGACATCGAGGCGTTCGACGCGCGGCGGGCCGTGGTCCTGGCCATCGGGGAGGGCGAGGCGTCCCGCGTCTACCGCACCGACGACGGCGGGGCGACCTGGACCGAGTCCTTCCGCAACACCGACGCCGACGCCTTCTACGACTGCCTCACCTTCTTCGACCACCGCCACGGTCTCGCGATGAGCGACCCGGTGGACGGCGCCTTCCGCATCCTGTCCACCAGCGACGGCGGCCGCTCCTGGAAGGTCCTGCCGAACGGGGGCATGCCGGCCGCGCAGGACGGCGAGGCCGCTTTCGCGGCCAGTGGCCAGTGCCTGGTCGCCTCCGGGCCCCGGGACGTGTGGCTGGCCACCGGCGGGGCCGCCCGCGCGCGCGTACTGCACTCCGCCGACCGCGGACTGACCTGGACGGCCGCCGACGCGCCGATCCCGGCCGGCGACCCGGCCCGCGGTGTCTTCGCCCTCGCCTTCCGCGACCGTCACCACGGGCTCGCGGTCGGCGGCGACTACCGCGCCGACCAGCCGTCACCGCGGGCGGCGGCCGTGACCGGCGACGGCGGCGGCACCTGGCGCGCCGCCGCCACGCCCCCGCCCGCCTACCGCTCGGGCGTCGCCTGGCTCCCGCGCTCCCGCACGGCCGCGCTCGCGGTCGGCCCCACCGGCACCGACCTGACGACCGACGGCGGCCGTACCTGGCGCACGGTCGACACGGGCTCCTACGACACGGTGGACTGCGCGTCCGACAAGGGGTGCTGGGCGGCGGGCGAGAAGGGCCGGGTGGCCCGGCTGGAGAGCTGATCCCGCGACGACGTGGGGGAGTCGCGCGAGGGGGGTACCCGTGCACCGGACCGGAAGGAGTGAACGGACATGCCACGTGGTTCGAGCCCCAAGCGGGAACGCCAGTACGAGCACATCAAGGACAGCGCCGAGGACCGGGGCGAGAGCACCGAACGTGCCGAGGAGATCGCGGCCCGCACGGTGAACAAGGAACGCGCCCGGTCCGGTGAGTCGAAGACCGCGAGCCGCACCTCGACCGAGGACAGCAAGTCGGCCGGTCAGCGGGGCGGCGAACGGTCCGGAAAGGGCTCCCGGGGCCCCACCCGCGACCAGCTGTACGAAGAGGCCAGGCGCCGCGACATCGACGGCCGCTCGGGCATGAACAAGAGCGAGCTGCAGCGCGCGCTGGACAAGGGCTGACCCCGCCTCGCGCGCTGGAGGGGGCTGACCCGCCTCGCCCGCTGGACGGGGGCTGACCCGCCCCGTCCGCCGGGCCGTGACCGCGCGGGCCCGTCCCCGGACGCCGCCGTGCGTCCGGGGACCCGTACGCTCGGCCCCACCATGACGACGACCGTACGCACCCCGGCGGACTGGCCCGCGAGCGGGGAAGAGGCCCGAGCCGTCCAGGACGAGCTGCGGCGGCGGGTGGTGCTCGACGAGCCGGGCCCGCCGCCCGGGACGGGACACGTGACGGGTGTCGACGTCGCCTACGACGACGAGCTCGACGTGGTCGCCGCCGCGGCGGTCGTCCTGGACGCGGAGACCCTCGACGTCGTCGCCGAGGCCACCGCCGTCGGCGGGGTCTCCTTCCCGTACGTCCCCGGACTGCTCGCCTTCCGCGAGATCCCCGCGGTCCTCGCCGCCCTCCGGGCCCTGCCGTGTCCCCCCGGCCTGGTGGTCTGCGACGGCTACGGTCTGGCCCACCCGCGCCGCTTCGGCCTCGCGAGCCACCTCGGCGTCCTCACCGGGCTGCCCACCATCGGCGTCGCCAAGAACCCCTTCACGTTCACCTACGACGATCCGGCCCCCGGCCGCGGCGCGTCCTCGCCGCTGCTGGCGGGCGACGAGGAGGTCGGCCGCGCGCTGCGCACCCGCGCGTCCGTGAAGCCGGTCTTCGTCTCCGTCGGCCACCGCGTCAGCCTGTCCACCGCCTGCGCCCACACCCTCGCCCTCACCCCCGAGTTCCGCCTTCCGGAGACGACCCGCAGGGCGGACTCCCTGTGCCGACGTGCACTGCGGGAGACGACCCGGTAGCCGGAAGAACCGCTCCGGCGGGCGGCGGCGGACCGTACCGAGAGCTGGGGGCGCACCCTGTTCGAGGCGCGGCGCGACCCCGTGACCTGGGCCGGCCGCGTGCTGGAGGCGGCGGCGGGGGAGCCGGGGAGCCGGCCACCGGAGATCGTGGCCGCGCTGGACCTGGCGCGCGACCGCGACCGGTGGAGCCGGGGCAGGGAGGTGTTCGACCTGGTACGCGCGGCCGGGGCGGCGGACGGCGGCCAGGTGCCGGAGGAGCGGCGACTGCTGCTGCGCCTGGCGGAACTGGTCGGGAAACTCGCGCACAACAGGGCGGGACCGCCCCCGTTCTTCGACCATCACGCGGGCTGGTCCATCGGCCCGCTCGCCGTGCGCCTGGCCGCCGTGGCGCGCGATCCGGCCGCCCGGGACCGGATCGCCGGCGCACTGGGGGACGACCTGCCGCCGGACGCGCCGGCCGGCCCGCTTTGACGACGACGCGGCGCGGCGCGGCACCGGACCCCGCGAGCCCGGCCTGATCCGAACGAGAGGCCCCGGGTCCGACGGGCGGGCCGAGTACGGGAACCGAGTACCCCTACGGGTACGGGTACGGGTACGGGTACGGGTGCGCCGCCGCCGTCGGCAGGCTGTGCCGTATGACGACGCACCGATCGCCCAAGCCGCTCGCCGACCCCGAGCGCCCCGTCGAGCGCCCCGTCGAGCGCGCCGTGACGGCGGCCTGGTCCTGGCCGCTCCGGCGGGGTTCGCCTGGATCTGCGGGTGATCCACACCGTGGCGCAGTGGCCGCTGTAGCAGTTCTCAGCCGCTCCCAGCGGCTCTCACGGCTCCCCGCGCTCTCAGCGGCTCTGAGCGGCTCCCCGCGGCTCTCAGCGGCTCGCGGCCACCCGGAAGGTGATCCCCGCCCGGCGCAGCCGCCCGGTCAGCGCCTCGCCCATCGCCTGGGCCGTGGTGACCTGACCCGCCGTCGGCGGCAGTTCGTCCAGGGCCAGGGACAGCGCGGACTCGGCGAACATCTTCGCCGTCTCGTCGTAGCCGGGGTCGCCGCCGGAGACCTCCGTGAACACCCGGCGGCCGCCGCCCTGACCCACGAAACGCACCCGGAACCAGCTCTTCGCGCGCTTCTCGGCGCTCGGTCCGTCCCCGGGCCTGAGCCGGTCGGACAACCGGCGGCGCACGAACGGAAGCTGCGCTGCCGCCACGAGTGCGCCCACGCCCGCGGCGCCGCCCACCGCCACCGGCAGCCGCCTGACTGCCGCGTAGTGCCGGTAGCGGAAGTCGGGGCCGTAGCGCTCCAGGGCCTTCGCGGAGCGCCGTACGATCTGCGGGTCGATGGTCGGCAGGGGCAGCGCCCAGGCGCCCACCTCGGGGGCGAAGCGCGGCGCGCCCGTCGGGGCGGAGGCCCGCCGGCCCAGCACCCGCGGCTCGTGCCGGCGCCGCTCCCGCGCGGCGGCCAGCACCTGTCGCCCGCGTGAGAACTGGCCGAGCGCAGAGGCGAACGTACCGCCGGAGAAGGCGGCGTCCGCGGTCACGAACCCGTCCACCGTCAGCGGCACGCCCTCCGGGAGCTGTTGGACCGTGAAGTAGACGCCCAGGTCGTGCGGTACCGAGTCGAACCCGCAGGCGTGCACCAGCCGGGCGCCGGTCTCGCGCGCGCGGGCGTCGTGCCGGACGTACGTCAGGTCCACGAACTCCGGCTCCCCGGTGAGGTCGAGGTAGTCCGCGCCGGTGTCCGCGCAGGCGGCGACGAGCTCCTCGCCGTAGGTCACGTACGGGCCCACCGTCGTGGCCACCACGCGCGCCTGCTCCGCGAGGGCGCGCAGCGAGGCCGGATCGGACACGTCCGCGCGCAGTACGCCGGGCTCCGCACCGCCGGGCAGCCGTTCGCGCAACCGTTCCAGTTTCTCCTCGCTGCGTCCCGCGATCGCCCAGCGCAGTCCGTCCGGCGCATGGGCGGCGAGGTACTCCGCGGTGAGCGTCCCGACGAAGCCGGTGGCTCCGAAGAGCACGATGTCGTAGGGACGGTCGGTCCTGTTCAGCCTGCTCATGACACCCCTCGGTCCAGCAGCACGCGCCGTTGTCGGTGGCCGAGGCTAGCGTGAGGGGTGCGTGGTCCGACGACGAGGTGGGAGGTGCGCGATGGCCGTGTCCGGAAACGTCCTGACGAAACGCGAGAAGACGTCTGCCGTCGCCCCCGGCCTGCCGGGCGCCACCGAGCCGTTCCGCTGGGGGGAGACCGCCGCGAAGACCGGCCGCGGCCTCGCCGGGTGCGGGTCCGCCGGAGCCGGGCGCGTGCCGGTCCCCTCGACCGGAAAGGGCGACCCGGCCGCCGCGCCGCCTGCCGCCCGGCTGGCCGAGACCCACCGGCTGGTCACCCCCACGCGCCCGATAGCGGCGCTCGGGGTGGTCACCTCCACGCGCCCGATAGCGGCGCTCGGCGGTCGCTGAGCCGGACCCCGGCACGGCGGTCGCCGGGCCGGGCCCTGGCCGGTGGCACCGGGTGTTGGCCAAGCGCTTGCTCGCCCAGCCCTTGTGCCCGGTGGAACACGTTCCTAGCATCATCGGTGTTACAGCAGTTGTGTCACGACCCATGGGGGCTGCATGGCAGCGGCAAGGACGCCAGGACACGGTCCGCTCACCGGCGTACGCGTGGTGGAGCTGGCCGGCATCGGGCCCGGCCCGTTCGCCGCCATGCTCCTGGCCGACCTGGGCGCCGACGTCGTCCGCGTCGACCGGCCCGGCGGCCCGGGGCTGGCCATCGCCCCCGAGCACGACATCACCAACCGCAACAAGCGCTCCGTGATCGTCGACCTGAAGTCACCGGACGGCGCCGCCCGCGTCCTCGACCTCGCCGAACGCGCCGACATCCTCATCGAGGGCAACCGCCCCGGCGTCGCCGAGCGGCTCGGCGTCGGCCCCGCGGCCTGCCATGCCCGCAACCCGCGGCTGGTCTACGGCCGGATGACCGGCTGGGGCCAGGACGGCCCCCTCGCCGGACGCGCCGGACACGACGTCACCTACATCGCGCTCACCGGCGCCCTCGGCATGATCGGGTCGCCCGACCGCCCGCCGGCCGTGCCGGCCAACCTGCTCGGCGACTTCGCGGGCGGCTCGCTCTACCTCGTCGTCGGCGTGCTCGCCGCGCTCCACCACGCGCGCGCCACCGGCACCGGCCAGGTCGTCGACGCGGCCATCGTCGACGGCACCTCGCACCTGTCCGCCATGATCCACGGCATGCTCGCCGCGGGCGGCTGGCAGGACCGGCGCTCGGCCAACCTCCTCGACGGCGGCTGCCCCTACTACGGCACCTACGAGACCGCCGACGGCCGGTACATGGCGGTGGGCGCCCTGGAGCCGCTGTTCTACGCGGAGTTCCTGCGTCTGCTCGGCATCGAGGACCAGGCCGGGGCCCGCACCGACTGGACCCGCTGGGGAGAGCTGCGCGAGGCGGTCGCGGCCCGCTTCAGAACCCGCACCAGGGACGAGTGGACGGCCGTCTTCGAGGACTCCGACGCGTGCGTGGCGCCCGTCCTGACGCTGCGCGAGGCACCGCACCACCCGCACCTCGCGGCCCGCGGCACCTTCACCGACCACGGCGGCCTCACCCAGCCCGCCCCCGCACCCCGCTTCTCCGCGACCCCCACCACCGTCCGCACCGGGCCCGCGCTGCCGGGCGCGGCCGCGGCAGACGTGGCCCGCGACTGGGACGTACCCGACCTCACGAAGGACCTCGGATGAAGCGGCGGATCCTCACCCCCGAGCACGACGCGTTCCGCGCCACCGTGCGCAGCTTCCTCGACCGGGAGGTGCTGCCCCACTACGAGCAGTGGGAGAGGGACGGCATCGTCTCCCGGGACGCCTGGCGGGCGGCCGGCAAGCAGGGCCTGCTCGGCCTCGCCGTCCCCGAGGAGTACGGGGGCGGCGGCACCCCCGACTTCCGCCACAGCGCCGTGCTCACCGAGGAGTTCACCCGGGCCGGCGCCGCCGGCCTCGCCCTCGGCCTGCACAACGACATCGTCGGCCCCTACCTCACCGGACTCGGCACCGAGGAGCAGAAACGCCGCTGGCTGCCCGGCTTCTGCGACGGCTCGCTGATCACGGCCATCGCCATGACCGAACCCGGCGCCGGCTCCGACCTCCAGGGCATCCGCACCCACGCTGCGGACCGCGGTGACCACTGGCTGCTCAACGGCTCGAAGACGTTCATCTCCAACGGCATCCTCGCCGACCTGGTCGTCGTCGTGGCCAGGACGACCCCGCATGGCGGCGCGCACGGCCTGTCACTGCTCGTCGTGGAACGCGGCGCCGAGGGCTTCGAGCGGGGCCGCAACCTCGACAAGATCGGCCAGAAGGCACAGGACACCGCCGAGTTGTCCTTCCACGACGTCCGCGTGCCCAAGGAGAACCTGCTCGGTGAACGCGACGGCGCCTTCGGGCACCTGATGACCAACCTCGCCCAGGAACGCCTCAGCATCGCCGTCTCCGCGATCGCCGCGGCGGAACACCTCGTGGAGATCACCACCCGGTACGTGAAGGAGCGCGAGGCCTTCGGCCGGCCGCTCGCCCGGCTCCAGCACATACGCTTCGAGATCGCCGAGATGGCCACCGAGTGCGCCGTCACCCGCGCCTTCCTCGACCGCTGCGTGGAGGATCACGTGGACGGCGAACTCGACGCGGTGCACGCCTCCATGGCCAAGTGGTGGGCGACCGAGCTGCAGAAGCGCGTCGCCGACCGCTGCCTGCAACTGCACGGCGGCTACGGCTATATGAGCGAACACCCCGTGGCCCGGGCCTACACCGACGGCCGCATCCAGACCATCTACGGCGGGACCACCGAGATCATGAAGGAGATCATCGGCCGTTCCCTGCTCGGCTAACCCTCCCCGAAAGGCGTTCCAGTGACCACCGAGGCGTATGTGTACGACGCGATCCGCACCCCGCGCGGACGCGGCAAGGCGAACGGCTCCCTGCACGGCACCAAGCCCATCGACCTGGTCGTCGGACTCATCCACGAGATCCGCGCCCGTTTCCCCGGCCTCGACCCGGCCGCGATCGACGACATCGTGCTCGGCGTCGTGGGACCGGTCGGCGACCAGGGCTCGGACATCGCCCGGATCGCGGCGATCGCCGCCGGACTGCCCGACACGGTGGCCGGCGTCCAGGAGAACCGCTTCTGCGCCTCCGGCCTGGAAGCCGTCAACATGGCCGCCGCCAAGGTCCGTTCGGGCTGGGAGGACCTCGTCCTCGCGGGCGGCGTCGAGTCCATGTCCCGGGTGCCGATGGCCTCCGACGGCGGCGCCTGGTTCAACGACCCGATGACCAACCTCGCCGTCGACTTCGTCCCGCAGGGCATCGGCGCCGACCTGATCGCCACCATCGAGGGCTTCACCCGCCGCGACGTCGACGAGTACGCCGCCCTCTCCCAGGAGCGGGCCGCCACCGCCTGGAAGGAGGGCCGCTTCGAGCGGTCCGTCGTACCGGTCCTCGACCGCGCCGGCCTCGTCGTCCTCGACCACGACGAGCACCCGCGCCCCGGCACCACCGCCGACTCCCTCGGCAGGCTCAAGCCGTCCTTCGCCGACATCGGCGAACTGGGCGGCTTCGACGCCGTGGCCCTGCAGAAGTACCACTGGGTCGAGAGGATCGACCACGTCCACCACGCCGGCAACTCCTCCGGCATCGTCGACGGCGCCTCCCTGGTCGCGATCGGCTCCAGGGAGGTCGGCGACCGCTACGGACTCACCCCGCGCGCCCGGATCGTCTCCGCGGCCGTCTCCGGCTCCGAACCCACCATCATGCTCACCGGCCCCGCGCCCGCCACCCGCAAGGCGCTCGCCAAGGCCGGACTCACCATCGACGACATCGACCTGGTGGAGATCAACGAGGCGTTCGCGGCGGTCGTCCTGCGTTTCGTGCGGGACATGGGCCTGTCCCTGGACAAGGTCAACGTCAACGGCGGCGCGATCGCCCTGGGCCACCCGCTCGGCGCCACCGGCGCCATCATCCTCGGCACCCTCGTCGACGAACTGGAGCGCCAGGACAAGCGGTACGGCCTCGCCACCCTGTGCGTGGGCGGCGGCATGGGCGTGGCGACGATCGTCGAACGCATCTGACACCCGGCGGAATCCGGACCCGAGCGACTTCTACGGAGACCCTGTCATGACCGAGAGCACCACCATCCGCTGGGAACAGGACGACACCGGTGTCGTCACCCTCGTCCTCGACGACCCCGACCAGTCCGCGAACACCATGAACCGGGCGTTCCGCGACTCCCTCACCGTGATCGCGGACCGCCTGGAGGCGGCCGTCGAGGCCGACCCCGACGCGGTCCGCGGCATCATCCTCACCTCGGCCAAGAAGACCTTCTTCGCCGGCGGCGACCTGCGCGACCTGATCCGCGTCACCCCCGACACCGCGCGGGAGCTGTTCGACGGCGGCCTCGCCGTCAAGCGCGACCTGCGCCGTATCGAGACCCTCGGCAAGCCGGTCGTCGCCGCCATCAACGGCGCTGCCCTGGGCGGCGGTTACGAACTCGCCCTGGCCTGCCACCACCGCGTCGCCCTCGACGCGCCCGGCTCCAGGATCGGCTGCCCCGAGGTCACGCTCGGCCTGCTCCCCGGGGGCGGCGGCGTCGTCCGCACCGTCCGCCTGCTGGGCATCGCCGACGCGCTGCTGAAGGTGCTGCTCCAGGGCACCCAGTACAGCCCCCGGCGCGCCCAGGAGAACGGCCTCGTCCACGAAGTGGCCGCCACCCCGGAGGAGTTGATCGCCAAGGCCCGCGCCTACATCGACGCCAACCCCGTCTCCCAGCAGCCCTGGGACAAGCCCGGGTACCGGATCCCGGGCGGCACGCCCGCCAACCCGAGGTTCGCGGCGAACCTGCCCGCCTTCCCCGCCAACCTGCGCAAGCAGACCAACGGCGCGCCCTACCCCGCCCCCCGCAACATCCTCGCCGCCGCGGTCGAGGGCTCCCAGGTCGACTTCGAGACCGCGCAGGTCATCGAGGCCCGCTACTTCGTGGAACTGGCGGCCGGCCAGACCTCCAAGAACATGATCCAGGCGTTCTTCTTCGACCTCCAGGCCGTCAACTCCGGCGCCAACCGCCCGGCGGGCGTCGAGCCGCGCACCGTCCACAGGGCCGCCGTCCTCGGCGCGGGGATGATGGGCGCGGGCATCGCCTACTCCTGCGCCCGCGCCGGCATCGACGTCGTACTGAAGGACGTGTCGCTGGAGGCCGCCGTCAAGGGCAAGGGCTACTCCGAGAAGCTGTGCGCCAAGGCCGTCTCCCGGGGCCGCAGCACCCAGGAGCAGGCGGACGCGCTGCTCGCCCGCATCACCCCCACCGCCGACCCGCAGGACCTGGCCGGCTGCGACGCGGTCATCGAGGCCGTCTTCGAGGACGTCGCCCTCAAGCACAAGGTGTTCCAGGAGATCCAGGAGGTCGTCGGCCCCGACGCCCTGCTCTGCTCCAACACCTCGACCCTGCCCATCACGGTGCTCGCCGAGGGCGTGGAGCGGCAGGACGACTTCATCGGGCTGCACTTCTTCTCGCCCGTCGACAAGATGCCGCTCGTCGAGATCATCAAGGGCGAGCGGACCGGCGAGGAGGCGCTGGCCCGCGCCTTCGACCTGGTCCGGCAGATCAACAAGACGCCGATCGTCGTCAACGACTCGCGCGGCTTCTTCACCTCCCGGGTCATCGGGCAGTTCATCAACGAGGGTGTGGCCATGGTCGGCGAGGGCATCGAGCCGGCGTCCGTCGAGCAGGCGGCCGCGCAGGCGGGTTACCCGGCCAAGGTCCTCTCCCTCATGGACGAGCTGACGCTCACCCTGCCGCGCAGGATCAGGGCCGAGTCCAGGCGGGCCGTCGAGGAGGCCGGCGGCACCTGGACCGCACACCCCGCGGAGGCCGTCATCGACCGCATGGTCGACGAGTTCGGCCGCACCGGGCGCAGCGGCGGGGCCGGCTTCTACGACTACGCCGACGGGAAGCGCACCTCCCTGTGGCCGGGCCTGCGGGAGCACTTCACGCGCGCGGACGCCGGGATCCCCTTCGTGGACATGCAGGAGCGCATGCTCTTCTCGGAGGCGCTCGACACCGTCAGGCTGCTGGAGGAGGGCGTCCTGACGTCCGTCGCCGACGCCAACATCGGCTCGATCCTCGGCATCGGCTTCCCGGGCTGGACCGGGGGAGTCCTGCAGTACGTCAACGGCTACGAGGGCGGCCTGCCCGGGTTCGTGGCACGCGCGCGGGAACTCGCCGAACGCTACGGCGAACGGTTCACGCCGCCGGCGCTGCTGGTCGAGAAGGCGGAGAAGGGCGAGCGCTTCACCGACGCGCGCTGAGCGACCCGCTCCGGGGGACGGGACCGGGTGCCCGCCTGCGCCCGTCCCCGGAGCGGCGGCCTCGGCCCCGCCCCGCCCGGTCACCCCACGGAGGACACCCCCTGCGCGGGTCCTACGGAGGACGCCCCCGGGGCGGGTGTCCCGTCCAGCCACTCGTGCAGTTCCTCCTTCAGGGACCGCTGGAAGGTCGTCAGCAGGGCCTGTATCACCAGCGGGTGCATGTGGGCCGACAGGGACTTCACGTCCTGGGCGTCCCGCTGCCCGACCTCGCCGCGGAAGAGCAGCGACAGCTCATGGGCCGCCGCCCGTGAGTGCTCGATGAGCACCGCGCGCGCCGCGGAGATCGCCTCCTGCGACAGGGGGACGTCCAGGAGCCGTACCCCCAGCCGGAGCAGCCCGAGGTCGACACGGTAGGCGTCGTCCTCCTGCCGCACCACGCCCATCGCGCCCAGCCGTTCCAGGTCCTCCTCGCCCAGCGCCCGCCCCGCCCGCCGCTCCAGGTCGGCCCGCCCCAGCGTCTCCACGGACTCCGGGGCCCAGGACGCCACCACGGCGCGCTGGACGGCGAGGTCGCGGGCGCTCAGGCCGGCCGGGAGCTGCTGCAGATAGCGCTCGATGGCCGCCAGCGTCATGCCCTGGTGCTGGAGTTCCTCGATCAGTTCCAGTCGCGCCAGGTGCCCGCGGCCGTAGTGCCCCACCCGGCGCGGACCGATCACCGGCGGTGGCAGCAGACCCCGGGTGGCGTAGAAGCGGACCGTGCGGACCGTGACGCCCGCGCGCGCGGCCAGCTCGTCGATCGTGAGGGTCGGCTCCCCGGTCTCGGTCGTCATGTGCAGCAGTATCGCTGTCCCACCAGTGGTGTGAAACCTCTGCCGCCCCATCCGCGCAGCCCGCGCCGCACCTTCCGTGAGGCCCCCGCCGCACCCGTTCGCCGCTCACCCGGGACGGCAGCCGCTGTGACGTACCCCACCGCGTGCGCTGCGGCCGGTGGGGAAGGCGGGCCCCTGGGTCCGCGCCGTCGACAGGGGCGCGGCCGACGCACATCCGGACCACCCGGCGGGACCCGCCCGGGCGCACCAGAGAGTGGAACCACCCGTGAGCAAGAACGCCGTGGACCCGGCCAGGACCGCCTCTCCCCGCGCCGGGGCGCCCGCGCCGCCGACCGACGCGGGCGACGCCGGCTACAGCAAGGACCTCAAGGCCCGCCACGTCAACATGATCGCCATCGGCGGCGCGATCGGCACCGGTCTCTTCCTGGGCGCCGGCGGCCGGCTCCACGACGCGGGTCCCGCGCTCGCGCTGGCCTACCTCGTCTGCGGCCTCTTCGCCTTCTTCGTGGTGCGGGCGCTCGGTGAACTGGTCCTGTACCGCCCGTCCTCGGGCTCCTTCGTGTCGTACGCCCGCGAGTTCCTCGGCGAGAAGGGCGCCTACGTCGCCGGCTGGATGTACTTCCTGAACTGGTCGACGACCGGTATCGCCGACATCACCGCGATCGCGCTCTACACCCACTACTGGAGCCTGTTCACCGCCGTCCCGCAGTGGACGCTCGCCCTGATCGCGCTGGCGGTCGTCCTGGCGGTGAACCTGATCTCGGTGCGGATCTTCGGCGAGATGGAGTTCTGGTTCGCCATCGTCAAGGTCGCCACCCTCGTCGGCTTCATGCTGATCGGCGTCTTCCTCCTCGCCACCCGGCACGACGTGGACGGCGCGACCCCGGGCCCGGGCCTGATCACGGACAACGGTGGCGTCCTCCCGCACGGTCTGATGCCCGTCGTCCTCGTCGTGCAGGGCGTGATCTTCGCGTACGCGGCCCTGGAACTGGTCGGAGTCGCCGCGGGCGAGACCGCCGAGCCGCAGAAGGTCGTCCCGCGCGCGGTGAACTCGATCATGTGGCGCGTGGCCGTGTTCTACGTCGGCTCGGTCGTCCTGCTGGCCCTGCTGCTGCCCGGTGCGGTCTACTCGGCCGACGAGAGCCCGTTCGTGACGGTGCTGTCGAAGGTCGGCATCCCGGCGGCCGGCGACGTGATGAACCTCGTCGTCCTGACCGCCGCCATGTCGTCCCTCAACTCCGGCCTGTACTCCACCGGCCGCATCCTGCGTTCCATGGCCATGGCGGGCTCGGCACCGCGCTTCACCGCCCGCATGAACAGCAGTCAGGTCCCCTACGGCGGCATCCTGCTGACCTGCGCGGTGTGCGTGCTCGGCGTCGGCCTGAACTACCTCGTGCCCAGCCAGGCGTTCGAGATCGTGCTGAACGTGGCCGCTCTCGGCGTCATCAGCACCTGGGTGATCATCATGGTCTGTCATCTGGTCTTCGTGCGCCGCGCCCGCCGGGGCCTGGTCACCCGGCCCTCCTTCCGGCTGCCGGGCAGCCCGGTCACGGAGACCGTCACCATCGCGTTCCTCGTGGCCGTTCTCGGCCTGATGTGGGACGACCCCGAGGTCGGCCGCCGGACCCTGCTCCTGGTCCCGCTGATCGGGCTGCTCCTGGTCGGCGGCTGGTTCGGCGTCCGCCGCCGCGTGGCCGCCGCCGAGGACCGGGAGCCGGCCGGCCTCGGCGGGTGACCGGGCACCGCGGGCGGTGACCGGGACGCGGCGCCGCCGTCGCCGTACGGTGTGCGGACCGCACGGCGACGGCTTCGGTACGCGGGCGTACGGCGACGGCTTCGGTACGCGGTCGTACGGCCCGGAGCGCGCCCCGCCCGCGACCGCGCCCGGCGCCCCGGGGTCAGCCGGTGTGGACGTCGTTCGTCGCGGCGATCTTCTGCCAGGACTTCGGCCGCGCGGGTGTCTGCGACGCCTTGGCGAGGCCCGCGCCGCGCGCCGCGGGTGCCGCGGGTTTCACCGGCTGGAAGAGCCAGGTGTCGAACAGCGTTCCCAGCGACCTGCCGGACACCTCCTCGGCGTACGCGCGGAAGTCGGCGACGGAGGCGTTGCCGTAGGCGTACTTCCGCGGCCAGCCCTTGAGGACGGCGAAGAACGCGTCGTCGCCCACGGCGTTGCGCAGTGCCTGCACGGCCAGCGCGCCCCGGTCGTAGACGGCGGTGTCGAACTGGTCGTCCGGTCCCGGGTCGCCCGGCCGGACGGTCCAGAAGGGGTCGTCGGCCGGGTGCGAGGCGTACACGTAGTCCGCGAGTTCCTGCGTGGTGCCCTCGCCCTCGTGCTCGGACCACAGCCACTGCGCGTACCGCGCGAACCCCTCGTTGATCCAGATGTCCTTCCAGCCCTTCAGCGACACGTCGTCGCCGTACCACTGGTGCGCCAGCTCGTGCACGACCACCGACGTGTTCGAGCCGTTCGCGAACTGCCGCGGGCTGTAGTACACCCGGGTCTGAGTCTCCAGCGCGTACCCGGTGGTGGTGTTGGGGACGTACCCGCCGGCCGAGCCGAAGGGATACGGCCCGAACCAGCCGCTCAGCCAGTCGACGAGCTCGCCGGTGCGTTCCACGCTCGCCCGCGCGGCCCCGTCGTTGTCACCGAGGTCCCTGCTGTACGCGTTGACGACCGGCACCCCGCCCTCGGACGTCCCGGTCGTGATGTCGAACCGGCCGACCGCCAGCGTGGTCAGATACGTCGCCTGCGGCTTGTTCTCGCGCCAGTTGTAGCGCGTCCAGCCGAGCTTCGAACTCGTCGACTGGAGCGTGCCGTTGGAGAGGGCCTGGGTGCCGTCCGGCACGGCCACCGACACGTCGTAGGTCGCCTTGTCGAGCGGGTGGTCGTTGCTCGGGAACCACCACCAGGCCGACTCGGGCTCGTCCGCCGCGACCGCGCCGTCCGGGGTGCGGTGCCAGGTGGAGAAGCCGTACGCGCTCTTGCTGGACGGCACTCCGCTGTAGCGGACGACCACCGTGAGCGGGGTGCCCGCGGGCAGGGGCGTCTTCGGGGTGATCTCCAGTTCGTGCTGGCCGGAGGTCGCGAACGACGCCGGCACGCCGTTGACCCGTACCTCGCCGACGTCCAGCAGGAAGTCGAGGTCGAACCGCGACAGGTCCTGCGTGGTGCGGGCCAGCAGGGTCGCGGTGCCCTCCAGCTCGTCGGTGGCCGGCTGGTACTTCAGCCGGAGGTCGTAGTGGGAGACGTCGTATCCGCCGTTGCCGTAGGCCGGGTAGTAGGGGTCCCCGATGCCGGGCGCGCCGGGGGAGCCGCCCGCGGCCGATGCCGGGATCGCCAGTAACAGGGAGACTGCGGCGAGTGCGCCCGGCGCGATGATTCTGCGGTGCACGAAAGCTCCAAGTCGTAGGGGCAGCAGATCCGTTCGAGGATATTGAGACCCTGCGGCCCCGCGGGTGTCCACGGCCACCCCTGTCACACGATCGCCATTCGGCCGCCACGAGCCGCCCGCCCCGCGGGCTCCCGCGGCCCCGCCCGCTCCGTCTTTCACGCACACGTCCGATTGCCGTCTTCTGCACAGGAGTTGACCCCTGTACCGTCCCGCGCATGCCGACTCGCATACGCTTCACGACCTGGAGACCGCTGGCCACCGTGGTCATCGCCGTCCTGACGGCCGCCTTCCTCACCCCGGCGGCGGCCCACGGCTCCCCACGCGAAAGCCGTCCCGTCTACTCCTACGAGAACGCCGTCCGCGAGGCGGTCTGGGTGGACACCGGCCTCGACGGCGACGCCGACGGACGCACCGACCGGGTCGCCGTCGACATCGTCCGCCCGAGCGAACCCGCCCGGCAGGGCCGCAAGGTGCCCGTCATCATGGACGCCAGCCCGTACTACTCCTGCTGCGGGCGCGGCAACGAGAGCCAGCTGAAGACGTACGACGCGAACGGCGACATCGTGCGGATGCCGCTGTTCTACGACAACTACTTCGTGCCCCGCGGCTACGCCTTCGTCGGCGTCGACCTCGCCGGCACCAACCGCTCCGACGGCTGCGTCGACGTCGGCGGCCGCTCCGACATCCAGTCCGCGAAAGCCGTCGTCGACTGGCTCAACGGCCGCGCCAGGGCCTACACCAGCCGCACCGGCACCGAACGCGCCAGGGCCGGCTGGACCAACGGGAAGACCGGCATGATCGGCAAGAGCTGGGACGGCACCATCGCCAACGGCGTCGCCGCCACCGGCGTGCGGGGCCTGAAGACCATCGTGCCGATCAGCGCCATCTCCTCCTGGTACGACTACTACTTCGCCAAGGGCGCCCCGCTCTACGACTCCGGCCCCGACTGGCTCTCCGACTACGTCGACAGTCCCGACGCCCGCGCCAAGTGCGCCGCCGTGCAGCGGAAGCTGGTGGACGGGGCACCCCGCACCGGCGACCTGACCCCGCTGTGGACCGAACGCGACTACGTGAAGGACGCCGCCAAGGTGCGGGCCAGCGTCTTCCTCGTCCACGGGATGCAGGACCTCAACGTCCGCACCAAGCACCTCGGCCAGTGGTGGGACGCCCTCGCCCGGCACGGCGTCGAGCGCAAGATCTGGCTCTCCCAGACCGGTCACGTCGACCCCTTCGACTTCCGCCGCGCCGCCTGGGTCGACACCCTGCACCGCTGGTTCGACCACGAACTCCTCGGCTACGACAACGGCATCGACCGTGAGCCCGTCGCCGACATCGAGCGCCACCCCGACCAGTGGGTCACCTCCACGGCCTGGCCGCCGCGCGGCACGGCCACCACGACCCTGCGCCCCGACGCGGGCCGGCAACCCGGCGTCGGCACCCTCGGCACGAGCCGGGGCCACGGCACGGCCGCCTTCACCGACGACCCCGCGCTCGGTGAGACCGACTGGGCCGCGCACGCCGACACCCCCACGCCCGAGAAGGCCGCCTTCACCACCGGCCCGCTCACCCGCGACCTGCGCGTGTCCGGCTCCTCCCGGGTCACCGTCACCGCCACGCCGACCACCTCGACGGCCCACCTCTCCGCCGTCCTGGTCGACCTCGGCCCCGACACCATCCGCGACTACGGCGCGAGCGGGGAGGGCATCACCACCCTCGCCGACCGCACCTGCTGGGGAGCGAGCACCGCGGGTGACAGCGCCTGCTTCCTGCAGACGCGGGCCCGCACCGCCGACGTCGGCCAGACGGTCGTCAGCCGCGGCTGGGCGGACCTCGGCAACCACGCGTCCGACCGCAGGGGAGTGCCGCTCACCCCCGGCCGGGCCTACACCATCACCCTCGACCTCGCGGCCACCGACCACGTCGTCCCGGCCGGCCATCGCCTGGCCCTGATCGTCGCCGGCACCGACAAGGACCTCATCGACCCCCCGTCGAGCACCCCCACGCTCACCCTCGACCTGTCCCGCACCTCGGCCCGCGTCCCGCTGGTCGGCGGCGCGGCCGCCTTCGCCCGCGCCACCGGGGGCTCGACGGCCACCACCCCGGCGCCCACGACCCTCCACGGCGTCCGGACCCCACCCACCACACACCGGGTCCCCGACGAAACCACCTGACGGCCGCCACTCGCCCGCGCCCTCCGGATCCCGGGGGCGCGGGTGGCGAGCCGGGCTCCGGCGGTGACACCTCCGCGGGCCCGCGTCCCCCGCACCTGAGGGGACCGACCCGCGGATCAACGGATAACGAGCCCGCGCCAGACGGGTCGCGGTGCGTGAGCCGCGTACCGGTGTGCGGAGGTCCGGCGCGCACGCGCCCGCCCGGTCGCGGTGCGTGAGCCGCGCACCGTGCGCGGAGGTCCGGCGCGCCTGCGTCCGAGGGGTCGCGGTGCGTGAGCCGCGCACCATGCGCGACCGGTCCGGCGCGACTGCGCCCGACCGGTCTCGGGGCGCGGTCGGCGGCTCAGCGGGTGACGCTTCGTGGGCGGCCCGCAGGTACGGGCGGGCGCCCCATGCCACCGCGGGCGGTGAACCCCGCACCGGACGTAGGCCGGCTCAGCCGGAAGGGGCGGTGGCGGCCAGCGTCGCCGCCTCCTCCGCGCAACCCCAGGCCACGGTCACACCCGCGCCGCCGTGGCCGTAGTTGTGCACCAACACCCGTCCGTCCGGCAGAGGTTCGCGTTCCAGCCGGACCGTGTCCCGGGCCGGACGCAGTCCCACCCGGTGCTCAAGGACCCGCGCCCCGGCGATCTCGGGCCTCAGCGCGGTACACCGCCGTACGATCGCCTCGGCGACCGCCGGGTCCGGCGCCGACGACCACGCGCCCTCCTCCGCGGTGCCGCCCAGCAGGATCCGGCCGGGCTGCGGGAAGACGTACGCGAGCTCTCCGGAGGCGTCGGTGGAGACGGTCCAGGTGCGGATGCCGGGGTTCTCCACGACGACCAGCTGTCCGCGCACCGGGCGCACGGATCCGTCCGGCACCAGCTCGCGGGCCCCGAGCCCCGTGCAGTTGACCACCACCGGCGCGCCGGCCTCGGCGAGGCCGGACACCGTACGCTCCTCGACCCGGCCGCCGGCCCGCAGCAACCGCTCCCGCAGCCACGCCAGATGGGCCGGCATGTCGATCAGCGGCAGCCGTGCCCACACCCCCGACCCGCGGTACTCGTCGGCCGTCGCCGCCCGCAGCCCCGGCACCCGGTGACCGACCCACGCCCGAGCGCCGTCCAGGCCGGCCTCACCCAGTACCCCCTCGACCATGCGTACGCCGGTCCGCGCGGGGTGCGCCGCCAGCTCCTCGTACACCTCCAGTGAGCGCAGCGCCCACGCGCGGGCGAGTGCCACCGGCTCGATGCGGTACGGCCACCACAGCGCCCCCGCGACGGCCGACGTCGTCCGCCCGACCGGGTCCCGCGTCCACACCCGCACCCGGCGGCCGCGCTCGGCCAGCACGACGGCCGTCGTCAGTCCGATCACCCCGGCCCCGATCACGACGACCTCGTCGTCCGGCTCACTGTCCATAGTGGGACGATAGGCCCGTCCGACGGAAAGCGTCCCCGGCCTCGGACCGTCCCCCGGGTGGGGATACTCCCCCCATGTCTGGCGCATACGCGACCTTCGCCCTGGCACCGGCGACGCGTGCCGGTGCCGTGCTCGGCAACGGCGACCACCGGTTCCACCGCGACTTCACGGACTTCGTCGTCGACGGACGGCCGCTGCTGTTCCGGCTGTCCGACCTGGACGCCGTCTCCCCGCTCACCTCCGACGTCCCGCCCGCGGTCCTCACCGCCCGGATCCGCGGCCTGCTCCTCGAAGCCGACGCCCCGCTGCCCGGCGGCCGCCACCCCCTCTACCGCTGCCCCGACTGCCAGGACCTGGCCTGCGGCGCCGTCACCGCCGTCATCGCGCGCAGCGGCGACGACTACGTGTGGCGTGACTTCGCCTGGCAGACCGGCGCCCACGCCGCCCCGCGGCTCGACGCCCTGCCCGGGATCGGCCCGTTCCGCTTCGACGGCACGGGCTACCGCGCGGCACTGGACACCCAGCTCGACGGCGTGGACGGCGGCTCCCCAGCGGCCCGCCGCCGGGTCCTGCTCGTCGGCCCCCGCGCGGCCGCCCTCGGGAGGCTCGCCGCCGCCCTGCGGACGATCGGCATCGGGGTCGACATCGCCCCCGACACCGACGACGTGCCCACCGAGGAACTGCGCGCCTACCGCGCCGTCGCCTTCGACCGCGCCGTACCCCCGCGGGAACGCGCCGCCGTACGCCGCCGCTTCGCGCGCGCCGGACTCGACGTGGGATACGCCGACTGCCTCGCGCCGATCGTCCCGCTGCTCGTCGCCCAGGTCGAACAGGCGCTTGACCCGAGCCCCCCGCAGCGGCGCCGGCTGACCCGGCTGGCGGCGGCCGACGGCACGGCGGTCGTCGAGGTCACCTCCGCGTGCCGGGTCCACCTCACCGTGTACCGGCCCGGCCGTCTCGCCCGCGCCCACGACCACGACGTCTTCGACGGCGTGCTGGAACCGGGCCGCCACCGCGTCGCCCTGCGCGGGAAGGCGGTGCCCGGCCGGTCGTTCCTGGTGGCGCGCACCTCGGAAAGCGTGCTGGTGGCGGCCGTGGCCCGCTGAAAACCCGGACGCGGGCCACCCGGCGGGGCCGTTAGGATCGGCGGTCTGATGACTGCCACCCTCGTCGCGAAGAACCTCGCCGCCGGCCACGGCGACCGCTCCCTGTTCACCGGCCTCGACCTCGTCGTCGCGCCCGGCGACGTCATCGGGCTGGTCGGAGCCAACGGCGCCGGCAAGTCCACGCTGCTGCGGCTGCTCGCCGGCCTGAGCACCCCGGAGGAGGGTGAGCTGCGGCTCTCCCCGCCGACGGCCACCGTCGGCCACCTCCCGCAGGAGCCGGAACGCCGACCGGGCGAGACCGTGCGGGACTTCCTCGCCCGCCGTACCGGCGTCGCCGAGGCGCAGCGGACGATGGACGAGGCCACCCAGGCCCTCGTCGACGGCGCGCCCGGCGCCGACGACGCCTACGCGACGAGCCTGGAGCGGTGGCTCGACCTGGGCGGCGCCGACCTCGACGAACGCGCCGAGGAGGTGGCCGCCTCGCTGGGCCTGGCCGTCGGCCTGGAGCAGCCGATGACCTCGCTCTCCGGCGGTCAGGCCGCCCGGGCCCAACTCGCCTCGCTGCTGCTGTCCCGCTACGACGTCTTCCTGCTGGACGAGCCGACCAACGACCTCGACCTGGACGGCCTGGAACGCCTCGAACGCTTCGTGAGCGGCCTGCGCGCCGGCACGGTCGTCGTCAGCCACGACCGCGAGTTCCTCCTCCGCACCGTCACCAAGGTCCTCGAACTCGACCTCGCCCAGGGCGAGATCAACCTCTACGGCGGCGGCTACGCGGCCTATCTGGAGGAGCGGGAGGTCGCCCGCCGGCACGCCCGCGACGACTACGAGGAGTACGAGGGCAAGAAGGGCGCCCTCCAGGACCGGGCCCAGATGCAGCGCTCGTGGATGGACAAGGGCGTCAAGAACGCCCGCCGCAAGGCGAACAACGACAACGACAAGATCGGCCGCAAGTTCCGCAGTGAGGCCAGCGAGAAGCAGGCCGCGAAGGCGCGCCAGACCCAGCGCATGATCGAACGCCTCGACGTCGTCGAGGAGCCCCGCAAGGAGTGGGAGCTGCGCATGGAGATCGCGGCGGCACCGCGATCCGGCGCGGTGGTCGCGACCCTGCGCGACGCCGAGGTGCGGCACGGCGACTTCGTGCTCGGCCCGGTCTCGCTCCAGATCGACTGGGCGGACCGGGTGGCGGTGACGGGAGCCAACGGCGCCGGCAAGTCGACCCTGCTCGGCGCCCTCCTCGGACGCGTCCCCCTCACCGCCGGTACGGCCGCCCTCGGCTCCGGGGTCCTGGTCGGGGAGGTCGATCAGGCCCGCGCGCTCTTCTACGGCTCCGAGTCCCTGCTGGACGCCTTCGGCGCGGCGGTGCCGGACACCGAGCCGGCCGAAGTACGCACCCTGCTCGCCAAGTTCGGCCTCAAGGCGAACCACGTCCTGCGCCCGGCGGCCACCCTCTCCCCGGGCGAACGCACCCGGGCCGCGCTGGCCCTGCTCCAGGGCAGGGGCGTCAACCTGCTGGTCCTCGACGAGCCGACCAACCACCTCGACCTGCCGGCGATCGAACAGCTGGAGGCGGCCCTCGACACCTACGAGGGCACGCTGCTGCTGGTCACCCACGACCGGCGGATGCTCGACGCGGTGAGCGTCACCCGCCGCCTGGAGGTCGCGGACGGCAAGGTGACCGAACGCTAGGCACGGGATCGCGTCGCGACCGACAGCACCCCACCCGGAAGCACCCTCGCGCCGTGTCGGGGGCCCCGCGCCGCGCCGGGCACTCCTGCGCCGCGTGGGGGACCCCCGCACCGCGTCGGGGACTCCCGCCCCGCGTTGGGCACTCCCGTGCCGACCCGGGGACCCCCGCGCCGCGTCGGGCGTCCCGCGCCGGGCGCCGCCGAGAACCCGTACCGGATGCCGCCGGGGCCCGCCGGTGGCTCCGTGGGCGTCTGTTCGGGGCGCCCACGGTCGAGGTGCCGTCACTCGTGTGGTCGGGCCGCTCCGGGGCGGCCGGGCGTGCCGGTCGCGCCGGAGCGGCCCGGCAGCATGGCGGAGCAGCAGCGCGCACCCCGCGAGCGCCACCGAACCGCTGTACGCGCGCTGGATTCCCCGCCGGGCCCGCCGGGTCGGCGTGCTGTCACCTGGGCGTACGGGAGTGGCTCACGGCGCCCGGTGCGGTATGCGGCCGGGCCCGCCGGGTCGCCGCTGCGGCGGGTGGGCCGGGGGACGCCCGCCGCAGCGTGCCGGCGTCCACGCGGCCCGGCCGCCCCGGACCGCACCGCTCAGCGCTTGCCCTTCTTCGGGTCCAGCAGACCCGCCCGGCGCAGTGCGTCGGCCATCGCCCCGTTGGCCGGCGCCGCAGCCTGACGGGAGCCACCGCCGCCACCCCCGCCGCTCGCGCCACCGCCGCCCGCGGGCCGGCCCTGCCGCTGCTGGGGCGGCCGTCCGCCGCGCTGCCTGCGCTCGCCTCCGCCGCCCTGCTGCTTCTCCGCAGGCTGCGCCTCGTCGTCCAGGCGCAGGGTCAGCGAGATCCGCTTGCGCGGGATGTCGACCTCCAGCACCTTGACCTTGACGATGTCCCCGGACTTCACCACGTCCCGGGGATCCTTCACGAACGTCTTCGACATCGCGGAGACGTGCACGAGTCCGTCCTGGTGGACGCCGACGTCCACGAACGCGCCGAAGGCGGCCACATTGGTGACGACGCCCTCCAGCACCATGCCGGAGGCCAGGTCGGAGATCTTCTCCACGCCGTCCTTGAAGGTGGCCGTCTTGAAGGCGGGCCGCGGGTCACGCCCCGGCTTCTCCAACTCCTTCAGGATGTCGGTCACGGTCGGCAGACCGAACTTCTCGTCCACGAAGTTCTCGGCCCGCAGCGAGCGCAGCACGCCCGTGTTGCCGACGAGCGAGGCCACCTCCTGACCGGAGGTCTTCACCATCCGCCGTACGACCGGGTACGCCTCCGGGTGCACGCTGGAGGCGTCGAGCGGGTCCTCGCCGCCCCGGATGCGCAGGAAGCCCGCGCACTGCTCGTAGGCCTTCGGCCCGAGCCGCGCCACGCTCTTCAGCTGGGTGCGGGACCGGAACGGCCCGTTGGCGTCGCGGTGCGCCACGATGTTCTCGGCGAGCCCGGAGGTGATGCCGGAGACCCGGGACAGCAGTGGGGCGGAGGCGGTGTTGACGTCCACGCCCACGCCGTTCACACAGTCCTCGACGACCGCGTCCAGCGAGCGGGACAGCTTGAGCTCGGACAGGTCGTGCTGGTACTGGCCGACGCCGATGGACCTAGGGTCGATCTTCACCAGTTCCGCGAGCGGGTCCTGCAGCCGGCGCGCGATGGAGACGGCGCCGCGCAACGACACGTCCATGTCGGGCAGTTCCTGCGAGGCGAAGGCGGACGCCGAGTACACGGAGGCGCCGGCCTCCGACACCATCACCTTCGTGAGGTTCAGCTCCGGGTGCTTGGCGATGAGTTCACCGGCGAGCTTGTCCGTCTCGCGGGACGCCGTGCCGTTGCCGATCGCGATCAGCTCGACCGCGTGCTCCTTCGCCAGCCGCGCCAGCCGGGCGATCGCCTCGTCCCACCTGTTGGCCGGGACGTGGGGGTGGATGACGTCGGTGGCGACGACCTTGCCGGTCGCGTCGACCACGGCGACCTTCACACCGGTACGGAAACCGGGGTCCAGGCCCAGCGTCGCGCGGGTGCCGGCCGGCGCCGCGAGCAGCAGGTCGCGCAGGTTCGTCGCGAAGACGCCCACCGCGTCGTCCTCCGCCTTCGTGCGCAGCCGCAGCCGCAGGTCGATACCGAGGTGCACCAGGATGCGGGTGCGCCATGCCCAGCGGACCGTGTCCTTCAGCCACTTGTCGCCGGGACGGCCGCGCTCGGCGATGCCGAACCGGTGCGCCACGATTCCCTCGAAGGAGGACGGACCGTCAGTCGGCTCCTCGGGTTCCAGAACGAGGTCGAGGACCTCCTCCTTCTCACCCCGCAGCATGGCGAGCACCCGGTGCGAGGGCAGCTCGGTGAACGCCTCGGCGAAGTCGAAGTAGTCGGCGAACTTCGCCCCCGCCTCCTCCTTGCCCTCGCGCACCTTGGCGGCCAGCCGCCCCCGTACCCACATCCGCTCACGCAGCTCGCCGATCAGGTCGGCGTCCTCGGAGAACCGTTCGGTGAGGATCGCCCGCGCGCCGTCCAGCGCGGCCTGCGGGTCCGCGACGCCCCTGTCCGCGTCGACGAACGCGGCGGCCGCGGCGAGCGGCTCGACCGAGGCGTCGGTGAGCAGGCCCTCGGCGAGCGGTTCGAGCCCCGCCTCCCGCGCGATCTGCGCCTTCGTGCGCCGCTTGGGCTTGTACGGCAGGTAGATGTCCTCCAGCCGCGCCTTGGTCTCGGCGGCCCGGATCCGGCCCTCCAGCTCCTCGGTGAGCTTGCCCTGCTCGCGCACCGAGTCGAGGATCGCGGTACGCCGGTCCTCCAGCTCCCGCAGATACCGCAGCCGCTCCTCCAGCGTGCGCAGCTGCGCGTCGTCGAGCAGCTCGGTGGCCTCCTTGCGGTAGCGGGCGATGAAGGGCACTGTCGAACCGCCGTCGAGCAGCTCCACGGCAGCCCTGACCTGCCGCTCACGGACGCCGAGTTCCGCGGCGATCCTGCCTTCGATGGACCCTACGAGGGGTGTCGTCACGCCCGTACCGCCTTCTCACTGAGGTTGCGCGGCAATTGTGGCAGGTGACACCGACAGCCGTGGCAGGGCGCACCCGGCGGCGGTGCGTGGGCGGGGTTGGCCCCGCGTCCGCGCGGAGCCCGGGGCACCGCCGTACAACCGGACAACGGCGTCCGGCCATCGCCCCGGCGACCGCCCTTCGCCCCGCTCAACGGCTTCCGGCCACCGCGCCGGACGACGGCTTCCGGCCACCGCCCCCCTCAACGGCGACCGGCCACCGCCCAGGTCAACCACCCCGGGATGCCCGCGCCCGCACACCCGCGCCCGCGCGCCGGGCGCCCGCGCTCGCACACCCTCGCCCGCGCCAGGACGCCCGCGCCCGACAACCGCCCCCGGCCGCCCCCGTACCTCAGCCCTTCCCCACCAGGTCGACCGGGTAGGCGCCCGCCGCGAGGGCTGTGCCCGCGAAGGAGCGGGCCAGGTCCGTCAGGCGGGCGACGCCCGGTGCCCCCAGGTGCTCGTAGGGAGCCCGGTCGAGTACGTCGGTGCGGTGCTCGATCTCCTCGCGCAGCGCGCGGCCCGCCTCCGTGAGGTCGCCCTCCTGGTCGAGCAGCCCGCGCTCACGCAGCCGTCCGGTCGCCGCGTCCCAGTCCTCCTGGTTCCAGCCGCGGGTGCCGAAGACCCACTTAGGTGTCATGCCCCTGCCGGTCGCGGTGTGGGTCACCACCGCTTCCAGACCGTCCAGGTCCGCCGCGATCAGGGCGGCCAGATGCCCGTCGCCGCGGTGCTCACGCAGCAGCGTGGTGGCGTGCCAGTAGGCGAGGTGCGGCTCCTCGGGGACCGGCAGGTCGGCGTGGGCGGCGTACAGCGGGCGCCCACTGCGCGAGCACGCCTCGGCCGCGCGCAACGCCAGTTCCGCGGCCTCGGCCATCTCCGGGCAGGTCACCGTCTCCTCGCCGAGCAGGCGGCGCAGCGAGGCGTCGACGGCCCGGATACGGGCCGCCAGCACCTGCCGGGGCTCGGCGGTCTCCCACACCGCGGGGACGTGCCGGGCCACGAGCTCGTACTTGTAGTTGTAGAACGTGGCCGTCACCGCCCCGGCGCCGACCGGTCCGAGGGCGGCCGACCGCACCGCGAAGTTGACGGCGCGGGGGCTGGTGACCCCGAGAGCACCCAGTTCGGCGCCCAGCTCGGGGGCGAAGTAGTGGGTGGCGTGCAGCGAGTTGAGCGCGTTGTGGCAGCGGCGACCGGAGCGCGGGTCGAGAGCGGCGGTAGTCATGCCCCGTACGATACCGACTGGTCGGTAACCGTCCAGGTGAACCGGGGCCGCCGTCGCTCCAGGAACGCGCCCACGCCCTCCGCCGTGTCGCCGCTGCCGGCGGCCTGAGCCGCCCAGTAGGCGTCGCGGTCCGCGCGCCCGTCGGCGAACTCCTTCGCCGCCGCCTGCGTCAGCTGCGAACGGGACACCAGGACCCGGGTGAACTCCGCGACCCGCGCGGCCAGCCCGCCGGCGGGCACCACCTCGTCCACCAGACCGGTGGCGAGCGCCCGCGACGAGTCGATCAACTCGCCGGAGAACAGCAGGTACTTCGCGGTGGCCGGACCCACCAGCGACACCAGCCGCCGGGTCGAGGACGCCGGATACACGATGCCGAGCTTGGCCGGGGTCACCCCGAACAGCGCGCCCTCCTCCGCGAACCGCAGATCGCAGGCCGCCGCGAGCTGGGACCCGCCGCCCACGCAGTGTCCGCGGATCGCCGCGAGCGCCGGCTTCGGGAAGGCGGCGAGCGCCTCCTCCGCGTCCACGGCCAGCCGCTGCGCCTCCCGCGGCGATCCCCGCAGCGTGGAGATGTCCGCCCCGGCGCAGAACGTCGTCCCCTCCCCGGTCAGCACCAGCGCCCGGACGTCCGGATCGGCGGCCAGCGCGTCGAGCAGCGGCGGCAGCGCCCGCCACATCGCGGCCGTCATGGCGTTGCGCTTGGCCGGATGGTGGACGGTGACGGTGGCCACCGAGTCGGTGACGCCGTGCAGCAGCTGGGGCTCCATGCGCCGGATGCTTCCACCCGCCCGGTGGCCGATCAAGAAGCCGCCGGTGAGAGTTACGGAACAGCGGGCAGAGGGGACTAGGAGCGAGCGGAAGGGGCCGGCCCGACACCAGGGAGGTGCCGGCCCGACGACGAGGAGGCGCTGATGTCCACCAAGCCCGAGGACGAGGCGGCGAAACTGCACCGCGGCTTCGGCTGGCTCGCGGCCCTGGGAATCGTCCTGGTCCTCGCCGGTCTCGTCGGGCTCGTCTACACCGCGGTCGCGACCCTGACCTCCATGCTGCTGTTCGGCTGGCTGCTGCTGATCGGCGGCGCCGTCGGCCTGCTGCACGCCGTCCAGGCCCGCGGCAGCAACTTCTTCTGGCTCGGTGTCATCGTCGCGGCCCTCAACATCGCCGCGGGCGTGGTGGTGATCAGCAGGCCCGACGCGGCCGCGGAGACGCTCACCATGTTCGCCGCCCTGCTCTTCCTCACCGGCGGTCTGTTCCGCCTGGTCGGCAGCCTGGTGGTGCGCGGTTCCCAGTTCGGCTGGACCCTGATGCTGGGCGCCTTCGACCTTCTGCTGGGCATCCTGGTGCTGGCCGACTGGCCGAGCAGCAGCCAGTACGTCATCGGCTCCTTCTTCTCCCTCGCCCTGCTCTTCGACGGGCTCGGCCTGATCGCGACCGGGTTCGGCGGCCGGCGCATCGTCGGCATGGTCACCGACCGGCTGGCCGCCGCCGAGGACGCCCCGGCCGTACCGGAACGGGGCGGCGCCACGGCGGACCAGGGGGTCACGCCGGGCGGGGGCACCGCGGTCGACCAGGGAGTCACCAAACCCGTACAACCCGAATAGTTCGCCGAATCGGCATAAGCGGGGACAGGAGCGGTCGCGAAGCCGACCGCTTCGCAATGCTCTGGTCGGAAGCGCTCGATAGTTGCTGACTTCTGTTCAGTCATCCGGTGCGAAGCGGGTCGTTACCAACACTCGACGTGTGGTGACAATCGAGCGCGAGGGTGGCGAACGGACAATGGACGATCATGGGCGCGGGCCCGCCCCACGCCCAGCAGGTGGCGAAGCCGAGCCCGCCCCGCCGACGCCACCGGAGCCGCTGCCGTACGAGGGTGTGTGGCGGTTCACCGCCCCCGCCGCCGACGCCTCGGTCCCGCAGGCCCGGCACGCCGTGCGGGACCTGCTGCACCGGCAGGGCGTACCGGTCTCCGAGGACCTGACGCAGGGGATTCTGCTGATCGTCTCGGAGCTGGTCACCAACGCCGTCCGGCACGCGGCGCTGCTGTCGCCGGTGCTCGCCGTGGAGGTCGCCGTGGGCGCCGAGTGGGTACGGGTGTCCGTCGAGGACAACCACCCCTACCGCCCCACCGCTCTGGAGGCCGACCACGGCCGGACCGGCGGCCGCGGCCTGCTGCTGGTGCGCGAGATCACCCGGGAGGCGGGTGGGGTGTGCGACGTGGAACACACGTCGGGCGGCGGCAAGGTGATCTGGGCCGCCCTGCCGCTCAGCTCCGCGCGCGTCCGGTAGGACTCACCAGCCGGTCGACGCCCCCGTGAGCTCACGGACCGCGGGCCGGGCCGCGTCCAGGACGGTCATGAACCACGCGGAGAAGGTGTCCTTCGCGTGCCGCTCCGCGAGCTCGGCGGCGGTCACGAACGCCGTCGCGCCGACCTCCTCCGGGTCCGCCCGCGGCGGCGACTGCACGAGTCCGACGTAGAGGTGGTTGTACTCCTGCTCGACCAGGCCCGAGGCCGGGTCCGGGTGGTTGTAGCGGACCGTGCCGGCCTCGGCGAGCAGCGAGGGGGAGACCCCCAGCTCCTCGTACGTCCGCCGGGCCGCGGCCGCGAAGGGCGCCTCACCCGGGTAGGGGTGGCCGCAGCAGGTGTTGGACCACACACCGGGGGAGTGGTACTTGCCCAGCGCCCGCTGCTGGAGCAGCAGCCGGCCGCGCTCGTCGAAGAGGAACACGGAGAAGGCGCGGTGCAGCTGCCCCGGCGGCTGGTGGGCGGCGAGCTTCTCGGCGGTGCCGACGGTCACACCGTTCTCGTCGACCAGTTCCAGCAAAATCGCGTCCACGGTGCCGTTCGACGAACTGTGCGTCGCGGTGGCAGGTGTGATCGGCATACCCATCCTTCGCATCGGTCTTCGCGCCCCAAGTCTGCCGTACGAATCCGGCACTCCCGGCACTTCGCGGCGCCCGCATGTCCCGAGCGCGTCACCGGCCGGGCACGCGCGGTGGCGGCCCGGTAGGTGATCGTGCCCTGCGGGGCGCACGGGGAACCGTCCGCGGCGGGGCCGTGGGCTCAGGGACGCGCCCGCGCGCCGGACGGGTGCGTTCCGCGCCCCGCCTGCCTCAATGGCACAGACGTGCCTCGTGTTCCGCGTGCCCGCCCGGTTCCAGCTGGAAGGTGCAGTGCTCCACGTCGAAGTGGTCGCCGAGGCAGCCCTGGAGTTCGTGCAGCATCTTCTCGTGACCGATCGCGTTCAGCACGTCCGAGCGCACCACGACATGGGCGGACAGGACCGGCATCCCGGAGGTGATGGTCCAGGCGTGCAGGTCGTGGACGTCCTCGACGCCGTCCAGGGCCAGGATGTGCGCCCGGACGTCCGCCATGTCGACGTCCCGGGGCGCCGCCTCCAGCAGGACGTCCAGGGTCTCGCGCAGCAGCTTGACGGTGCGCGGCACGATCATCAGACCGATGACCAGCGAGGCGATCGGGTCGGCGGCCTGCCAGCCGGTGGTGAGGATCACCGTCGCCGAGATCAGCACCGCGACCGAGCCCAGCGCGTCCGCCGCCACCTCCAGGAACGCGGCCCGCACGTTCAGGCTGTCCTTCTGGCCGCGCACCAGCAGGGACAGCGACACCATGTTCGCGACCAGGCCGATCAGCCCGAACACGATCATGAGCCCGCCCTCGGTGTCGGCGGGCGTCACGAACCGCTGCACCGCCTCGTAGAGGACGTAACCGCCGACCACCAGCAGCAGCAGGCAGTTGGCGAGGGCGGCGAGGATCTCCGCCCGGGCGTACCCGAAGGTGCGGTTGCCGGTCGGCGGCCGGTTCGCGAAGTGGATCGCGAGCAGCGCCATGCCGAGGCCCAGCGCGTCGGTCGCCATGTGCGCCGCGTCCGCGACCAGGGCGAGCGAGTCGGCGACCACACCGCCGACGATCTCCACCACCATGACGCCGAGCGTGATCGACAGCGCGATCCGCAGCCGGCCGCGGTACGCCGCGGTCGCCGTACCGCCGGCCGGCGGGCCGTGCGCGTGCCCGTGATCGTGACCGGACCCCATGAAAGCCGCCTCCTGTGTCGCCCCGGATCAGTGAACTACGGCCGGGGGGTATCGGGCAACGCGGCACTGAATACCGTTGTCATGTGCCCTGACCTGCGGAAACGACCGGGCAGGTCAGAGCCGTCGCGGGTGCGCCGACAAGGGTCAGCCGCCGTGCCGCGACTGCCAGCCCCGCCAGGCGGAACGGACCATCTCGGGCACCCCGCGCCGGGCGCTCCAGCCGAGCTCCGCGGCGGCCCGGGCGGCCGAGGCGACCGCGCGGGGCGCGTCCCCGGGCCGGCGCCCCTCGACCAGCGCGGGCCGCCGGTCCCCGGTGACCTCGCCGATGAGGGTCACCAGTTCGCGTACCGACACTCCCTCGCCGCGGCCGATGTTCACCGTCAGGTCGCCCCGGGCGTCCCCGCCGGCCAGCCGCCTGGCCGCCGCGAGGTGCGCCTCGGCCAGGTCCGCGACGTGGATGTAGTCACGGACGCAGGTGCCGTCCGGCGTCGGGTAGTCGTCGCCGAAGATCCGCGGGGCCTCGTCGCGGGTGAGCCGGTCGAAGACCATCGGGACGATGTTGAAGACACCGGTGTCGGCCAGTTCCGGGGCGGCCGCGCCGGCCACGTTGAAGTAGCGCAGGCACACGGTCGAGATGCCGTGGGCCCGGCCCGCCGCCCGCACCAGCCACTCCCCGGCGAGCTTGGTCTCGCCGTACGGGTTGACCGGCGCGCAGCGGGTGTCCTCCGTGATGAGATCCACGTCGGGGTTGCCGTAGACGGCCGCCGACGAGGAGAACAGGAACCGTTCGATCCCGGCCCCGGCCGCGGCCTCCAGCAGGGTCGCGAGGCCGCCCACGTTCTCCCGGTAGTAGCGCGTGGGCTGCGCCACGGACTCGGCGACCTGCTTGCGCGCGGCGAGGTGCACCACCCCGGTCACCGCGTGCTCGGCCAGGACCCGCTTCAGCAGGCCGCCGTCGAGCGAGGAGCCGTGGATGAGCGGGACGTGCGCCGGGAGCCGCGAGGCGATCCCCGCCGACAGGTCGTCCAGGGCGACGACACGCTCGCCGGCGTCGGCCATGGCCCTCGCCACATGGGCCCCGATGTATCCGGCACCGCCGGTGATCAGCCAGGTCATGGTCGCCCACCCTATGCCGAGGCCGCGGGGACCGGCACAATGTCCCCGGATGTCCGGGCTTGGGGGCGCGGTTTGTGGGCCGGGGCCCGGATCACCGATGATGATCGCGGCAGGGGCTTGGGCGAACCACGTCGATCGGACCGCTGAACAGGCGGTGAACACGGGCTTCCGGGCATCCGATAGCCTCTGCCGACATGCCGCCCGGCCGTCACCGGCACGGTGCGCCCCACCACGCAGACGACCGGCGCCAGGCGTCGGCACCCAGGGAGTGAGTTCGGTTGTCGACCGCCATCCTCACCGGTCAGCCGGTCCCCGGATCGTCGATCGAGGGTGACCTGCGGTCCCTCGGCTTCGACGTGACGGTCGCCGTCGACGCCGCCGACGCGGAGGCACTGCTCGCCCGGGTGCCCGCCGACGAACGGGTCGCCGTCGTCGACGCCCGCTTCGTCGGCCACCTGCACGCGCTGCGCCTCGGCATCACCGACCCCCGCTTCGCGCTCGCCGCGGTGCCGGGCGCGGTGACCGCCCGGCCCGAGGGCCGGCAGGAGCTGACCCGCGCCGTGGCCCGGGAGAACTCCGCGGGCGGGGGCACGGCCCTCGCCGTCGACAGCCTCGCCGACCGCATAGTCACCGCCCTGGAGGCCGACGGCGCCGACGTGCACCGTCCCGAGCTGGGCAGCCTGGTCGCCGCCGTGCCCGATGACCCGCAGGCCCGCAACGAGGCACGGCAGGCCGTGGCCGACGTCGACGACGAGGCCGTACGCCTCAAGTCGGCGGTGAAGGCCCGCGACGGCTTCTTCACCACCTACTGCGTCAGCCCGTACTCCCGTTACCTCGCCCGCTGGTGCGCACGGCGCGGACTGACCCCCAACCAGGTCACCACCGCCTCGCTGCTCACCGCGCTGATCGCGGCGGGCTGCGCGGCCACCGGCACCCGCGCCGGGTTCGTCGTCGCCGGCGTCCTGCTGATCGCCTCGTTCGTGCTCGACTGCACCGACGGACAGCTCGCCCGCTACTCCCTGCAGTACTCCACGCTCGGCGCCTGGCTCGACGCCACCTTCGACCGGGCCAAGGAGTACGCCTACTACGCCGGCCTCGCCCTGGGCGCGGCCCGGGGCGGCGACGACGTGTGGGCCCTCGCGCTCGGGGCGATGATCCTCCAGACCTGCCGGCACGTCGTCGACTTCTCGTTCAACGAGGCCAACCACGACGCCACCGCCAACACCAGCCCCACCGCCGCGCTCTCCGACAGGCTCGACAGCGTCGGCTGGACGGTCTGGCTGCGCCGCATGATCGTCCTGCCGATCGGCGAACGCTGGGCGATGATCGCCGTCCTCACCGCGTTCACGACCCCACGCATCACCTTCTACGCGCTGCTCGCCGGCTGCGCCTTCGCCGCGACGTACACCACGGCCGGCCGTGTCCTGCGCTCACTGACCCGCCGGGCCACCCGCACCGACCGGGCGGCGCGGGCACTGGCCGACCTGGCGGACAACGGGCCCCTCGCCTCGTCCGTGGCGAGGGTCACCCGGGCCCGCCTCGGTGCACCGCTCCTGGTGGCGGCCGCCGGTACGGCGGTCCTCGCCGTGGCCCTCTTCTCCGGCGTGACCTGGGCCCCCGTCGCCGGCGCCGTCGTCTACGCCGTCACCGCCGGCCAGGCGCTGTACCGTCCCCTCAAGGGCGCCCTCGACTGGCTGGTTCCCCCGCTGTTCCGGGCCGCCGAATACGGCACGGTCCTGGTACTGGCAGCCCGAGCGGACGTGAACGGGGCGCTTCCTGCGGCTTTCGGGCTGGTGGCCGCCGTCGCCTACCATCACTACGACACGGTGTACCGCATCCGCGGCAACGCCGGAGCGCCGCCGGCCTGGCTGGTGCGTTCCATCGGGGGACACGAAGGACGGACGCTGGTCGTCACCGTCCTGGCCGCGGCACTCACCGCCGCGCAGTTCACGGTCTCGCTCACGGTCCTCGCCGTGGCCGTCGCCCTGGTGGTGCTCGTCGAGAGCATCCACTTCTGGGTGTCCGCCCACAAGGGCGGCGCACCCGCCGTACACGATGAAGGAGAACCCGCATGATCGGCCTCGTGCTGGCGGCCGGCGCCGGACGGCGTCTGCGCCCCTACACCGACAGCCTTCCCAAGGCACTGGTGCCGGTGGGGCCCGCGGGTATAGAGGACAGCATCACGGTCCTGGACCTGACCCTCGGCAACTTCGCCGAGATCGGCCTGACCGAGGTCGCGATCATCGTCGGCTACCGCAAGGAGGCCGTGTACGAGCGCAAGGCCGCCCTGGAGCAGAAGTACGGCCTCAAGCTCACCCTGATCGACAACGACAAGGCCGAGGAGTGGAACAACGCCTACTCCCTGTGGTGCGGCCGCGACGCCCTCAAGGACGGTGTGATCCTCGCCAACGGCGACACCGTGCACCCGGTCTCCGTCGAGAAGACGCTGCTCGCCGCCCGCGGTGAGGGCAGGAGGATCATCCTCGCCCTCGACACCGTCAAGCCCCTCGCGGACGAGGAGATGAAGGTCGTCGTCGACCCCGCCAAGGGCATGACGAGGATCACCAAGCTGATGGACCCCGCCGAGGCGACCGGCGAGTACATCGGCGTCACCCTCATCGAGGGCGACGCCGCCCCCGAACTGGCCGACGCGCTGAAGACGGTCTGGGAGAGCGACCCGCAGCAGTTCTACGAGCACGGCTACCAGGAACTGGTGAACCGGGGCTTCCGGATCGACGTGGCGCCGATCGGTGACGTCACGTGGGTCGAGATCGACAACCACGACGACCTCGCCCGGGGACGGGAGATCGCGTGCCGGTACTGACCAGGCTCATCCCCACGCCGGTCGTCGTCGACATCCGCCCGGGTGCCCTCGACGACCTGGCCGGGGTGCTCGCCGACGAGCGCGTCTCGCACTCCGGCAAGCTCGCCGTCGCGGTCAGCGGCGGCTCCGGAGCCAGACTGCGCGAGCGCCTCGCCCCCTCGCTGCCCGGCGCCACCTGGTACGAGGTCGACGGCGGCACCCTCGACGACGCGATCCGGCTGGCCGGCGACATGAAGGCCGGCCACTACGACGCCGTCGTCGGCCTGGGCGGCGGCAAGATCATCGACTGTGCCAAGTTCGCCGCGGCGCGCGTCGGCCTGCCGCTGGTCGCCGTACCGACGAACCTCGCGCACGACGGCCTGTGCTCACCGGTCGCCACCCTCGACAACGACGCCGGCCGCGGCTCCTACGGCGTGCCCAACCCGATCGCCGTGGTCATCGACCTCGACGTCATCCGCGAGGCACCGGTCCGCTTCGTGCGGGCCGGCATCGGCGACGCCGTCTCCAACATCTCCGCGATCGCGGACTGGGAGCTCGCCAACCGCGTCAAGGGCGAGAAGATCGACGGCCTCGCGGCGGCGATGGCCCGGCAGGCCGGCGAGGCCGTGCTGCGCCACCCCGGCGGCGTCGGCGACAACGACTTCCTCCAGGTGCTCGCCGAGGCGCTGGTCCTCAGCGGCATCGCCATGTCCGTGTCGGGCGACTCCCGTCCGTGCTCCGGCGCCTGCCACGAGATCAACCACGCGTTCGACCTGCTCCACCCCAAGCGCGCGGCCGCCCACGGCGAGCAGTGCGGCCTGGGCGCGGCCTTCGCGATGTACCTGCGCGGGGCGCACGAGGACTCGGCCCACATGGCCGGGGTACTGCGTCGGCACGGCCTGCCGGTGCTGCCGGAGGAGATCGGCTTCACGACGGACGAGTTCGTCCAGGTCGTGGAGTACGCCCCCCGGACGCGCCCAGGCCGCTACACGATCCTCGAACACCTCGACCTCACGACCGAACAGATCAAGGACATCTACGTCGACTATGTCAAGGCCATCGGTAGCTGAACTACGACCGGTCGTCCACCCCGCGGGGGTCAAGGACCGGCGCAGCGGTGAGCACTGGGCGGGACGCCTCTACATGCGTGAGGTGTCCCTGCGCATCGACCGCTACCTGGTCGACACCAGGATCACGCCCAACCAGCTCACGTATCTGATGACCGTCTTCGGCGTTCTCGCCGCCCCGGCCCTGCTGGTGCCGGGGATCGCGGGCGCCGTGCTCGGCGTGGTGATGGTCCAGCTGTACCTGCTGCTCGACTGCGTGGACGGCGAGATCGCCCGCTGGCGGCAGCAGTTCTCGCTCGGCGGGGTCTACCTGGACCGCGTCGGCGCCTACCTGACCGACGCGGCGGTGCTCGTCGGTCTCGGGCTGCGCGCCGCCGACCTCTGGGGCTCGGGCCGGATCGACTGGCTGTGGGCCTTCCTCGGCACCCTCGCCGCGCTCGGCGCGATCCTGATCAAGGCCGAGACCGACCTGGTGGGCGTCGCCCGCCACCAGGTCGGGCTGCCCCCGGTCAAGGAGGCGGCGTCCGAGCCGCGCTCCTCCGGGATGGCGCTGGCCCGCAGGGCCGCCTCCGCGCTCAGGTTCCACCGCCTGGTGCTCGGCATCGAGGCGTCCCTGCTGATCCTGGTCCTCGCGATCGTGGACCAGGTGCGCGGCGACCTGTTCTTCACCCGGCTCGGTGTCGCGGTGCTGGCCGGCATCGCGCTGCTGCAGGCGGTCCTGCACCTGGTGTCCGTCATGGCCTCGAGCAGGCTGCGATGAGCGCCCGTACGAAGGTCGGCGCGGTCGTCATCACCATGGGCAACCGCCCCGACGAACTCCGCGCCCTGCTCGACTCGATCGCCAAGCAGGACGGCGACAGGGTCGAGGTCGTCGTCGTCGGCAACGGCTCGCCCGTCCCCGACGTCCCCGAGGGCGTCCGCACCGTCGAGCTGCCGGAGAACCTGGGCATCCCCGGTGGCCGTAACGTCGGCATCGAGGCCTTCGGCCCCGGCGGTCGCGACGTCGAGATACTCCTGTTCCTCGACGACGACGGACTCCTCGCCCAGCACGACACGGCCGAACTGTGCCGCTCGGCCTTCGAGGCCGACCCGCGGCTCGGCATCATCAGCTTCCGCATCGCCGACCCCGACACCGGGGTCACCGCGCGCCGCCACGTGCCCCGGCTGCGCGCCGCCGACCCGATGCGCTCCTCCCGGGTCACCACCTTCCTCGGCGGCGCCAACGCCGTCCGTACGAAGGTCTTCGCGGAGGTCGGCGGACTCCCGGACGAGTTCTTCTACGCCCACGAGGAGACCGACCTCGCCTGGCGGGCCCTCGACGCCGGCTGGATGATCGACTACCGGTCCGACATGGTGCTGTACCACCCCACGACGGCGCCCTCGCGGCACGCGGTCTACCACCGCATGGTCGCCCGCAACCGCGTCTGGCTCGCCCGCCGCAACCTCCCCGCGCTCCTGGTCCCGGTCTACCTCGGCGTCTGGCTGCTGCTCACCCTGCTGCGCCGCCCCTCACGCTCCGCCCTGCGGGCGTGGTTCGGCGGATTCCGGGAAGGCTGGACCACACCGTGCGGACCGCGCCGCCCGATGAGGTGGCGCACCGTGTGGCGCCTGACCCGGCTGGGCCGGCCCCCCGTCATCTGACAAGCTCGTGTCCGAGAGCAGGCGGGCCCCACCAGGGCCCCAGGCTCACGCCATGTCCGCGCAGGCCGGGCATCTCGAAGACGAAAGTTTCCACTAGTGAGTGAGACAACGCACGACGGCACGGTCGCGGTGAACGCGTTCGCGTCGCCCGACGAGGGACTCACAGCGAGCCGGCTCGCCGCCAAGTACGGGCTGACCGTGAGCGGGGCCCGGCCGTCCCTCACCGCGTACGTCCGTCAGCTCTGGGACCGGCGTCACTTCATCCTCGCCTTCTCCCGGGCGAAGCTGACCGCCCAGTACAGCCAGGCCAAGCTCGGCCAGCTGTGGCAGGTGGCCACCCCGCTGCTGAACGCGGCCGTGTACTTCTTCATCTTCGGCGTCATCCTGAACGCCAGCCGCGGCATGTCGAAGGACGTGTACATCCCCTTCCTGGTGACGGGCGTGTTCGTGTTCACCTTCACGCAGAGTTCGGTCATGGCGGGCGTACGCGCGATCTCCGGCAACCTCGGCCTGGTCCGCGCCCTGCACTTCCCGCGGGCCTCGCTGCCGGTGTCCTTCGCGCTCCAGCAGCTCCAGCAGCTGCTGGCCTCGATGCTCGTGCTGTTCGCCGTGGTGATCGGCTTCGGCAGCTACCCGGACCTGTCCTGGGCGCTGATCGTCCCGGTGCTCGTGCTGCAGTTCCTCTTCAACACCGGGCTGGCGCTGATCATGGCCCGCGCGGGTGCGAGGACCCCGGACCTGGCGCAGCTGATGCCGTTCGTGATGCGTACCTGGATGTACGCGTCCGGAGTGATGTTCTCCATCCCGATCATGCTGGCGGACAAGCCGCAGTGGCTGGCGGACGTCCTGCAGTGGAACCCCGCCGCGATCTACATGGACCTGATGCGCTTCGCCCTCATCGACGGCTACGGCCCGGAGAACCTGCCGGAGCACGTCTGGGCGGCGGCGGCGGGCTGGGCCGTCCTGTTCGCCCTCGGCGGGTTCGTGTACTTCTGGAAGGCTGAGGAGAGGTACGGCCGTGGCTGAGGACAGGACCGACGGGCACATCCCCACCGTCATCGCGGACGAGCTGCACATCGTCTACCGCGTCAACGGCGCCAAGACCGGCAAGGGCAGCGCCACCGCCGCCCTCAGCCGCATCCTCAAGCGCGGTGAGGAGCGCGGTGTGCGCAAGGTGCACGCCGTCAAGGGCGTCTCCTTCGTGGCCTACCGGGGCGAGGCGATCGGCCTGATCGGCTCCAACGGCTCGGGCAAGTCGACCCTGCTGCGCGCCATCGCGGGCCTGCTGCCGGCCGAGAAGGGCAAGGTCTACACCGACGGCCAGCCCTCCCTCCTGGGCGTCAACGCGGCCCTGATGAACGACCTCACCGGCGAGCGCAACGTCATCCTGGGCGGGCTGGCCATGGGCATGTCCCGCGAGGAGATCAAGGAGCGCTACCAGGAGATCGTCGACTTCTCCGGCATCAACGAGAAGGGCGACTTCATCACCCTGCCGATGCGCACCTACTCCTCCGGCATGGCGGCCCGGCTGCGCTTCTCCATCGCCGCCGCCAAGGACCACGACGTCCTCATGATCGACGAGGCCCTCGCCACCGGCGACCGCAACTTCCAGAAGCGCTCCGAGGCGCGCATCCGGGAACTGCGCAAGGAGGCCGGCACGGTCTTCCTGGTCAGCCACAACAACAAGTCGATCCGGGACACCTGCGACCGCGTGCTGTGGCTGGAGCGCGGTGAGCTGCGCATGGACGGCCCCACCGACGAGGTGCTCAAGGAGTACGAGAAGTTCACCGGCAAGTAGACGCAACCGCGCGGGGCCCCGCCGGAACTGTTCCGGCGGGGCCCCGCGTCTGCAAAGGAAACGTCAACTTCGGGCGGCCTTAGGAATCTTGGCGCCAATCGGTGTGTTGTTGTGATGTGCAGAACACCCCAGCACACCTGGTTGCGTTGTACAACGTAAACTGTACCGGCCCCGAAAGGCGGCAATCGGGGCGATACTGCGCGACACCCTCTGCCGGGGCGGCCGTGCGCGGAGCCGGGCGGCGTGTCCGAAATAGTGTGCGTTGGGTCGGCAGTGTAGAACGGGAGATGTGACGGCAATGGCTACGGAGACTCCCCTGCTTCACGCAGCATGTGCCGTCCCCGCCCCGGGCAGTCAGCGGTGACGGGACGCGGCGCGGCGCGTGTCGCCGACGCGGAGCGCGGCACGCTCGCCAAGGCCGCGGCGGAGAACTTCCCCGTGGCCCCTTTCTTCCTGCCCGCGGACTGGCGCGCCGACCTCATGGCCGTGTACGGCTTCGCCCGCCTCGTCGACGACATCGGCGACGGCGACCTGGCCCCCGGCGGCGCCGACGCCCGGCTGCTCGGCGTGGCTCCGGAGCGGGCCGGGGACCGGCTGCACCTGCTGGACGCCTTCGAGGCGGACCTGAACCGGGTCTTCGACTCGACCCCGGGCCACCCCCTGCTGCGCCGCCTCCAGCCCACGGTCCGCCGCCGCGGGCTGACGCCCGAGCCCTTCCTCGGCCTGATCGCGGCCAACCGCCAGGACCAGCTGGTCACCCGGTACGAGACCTTCGACGACCTCGTGGCCTACTGCGAGCTGTCGGCCAACCCCGTCGGCCGCCTGGTCCTGTCCGTCACCGGCACCTCGACGCCCGAGCGGGTCCGCCTCTCCGACGCGATCTGCACCGCGCTGCAGATCGTCGAGCATCTCCAGGACGTCGCCGAGGACCTCGCCCGCGACCGGGTCTACCTGCCCGCCGAGGACATGAAGCGCTTTCACGTCCAGGAGGCGGATCTCGCCACGAAAATCACGAGCGCATCGGTGCGCGCACTGGTTGCATACGAAGCGCAACGCGCCCGCGATCTGCTGAATGAAGGCGCCCCCCTGGTGGGTAGCGTCCACGGCAGGTTGAAGCTGCTGCTCGCAGGGTTCGTGGCGGGGGGAAGGGCGGCGATCCACGCGGTCGCCGCCGCCGATTACGACGTACTTCAGGGCCCGCCCAAGCCCGGCAAGCTCCGATTGCTGCGTGAGGTGGGCGTGACTCTGCGAGGAGAGGGGTGATCCGCACCGTGGACTCTTCGCCACCCGTGTCCGCACCGGTACTCGCCGCCTACAGCTACTGCGAGACGGTCACCGGGCAGCAGGCCCGCAACTTCGCGTACGGCATCAGACTGCTGCCGGCGCCCAAGCGGCGCGCGATGTCGGCGCTCTACGCGTTCTCCCGGCGAGTCGACGACATCGGCGACGGCGCGCTGGCCGACGACGTCAAGACGACGCGACTGGAGGACACCCGGGCGCTGCTCACCCGGGTCCGTGACGGCGCGGTCGACGAGGACGACACCGACCCCGTGGCGGTCGCCCTCAGCCACGCCGCCGAAACGTTCCCGATCCCGCTCGGCGGCCTGGACGAGCTCATCGACGGCGTCCTGCTGGACGTACGCGGCGAGACCTACGAGACCTGGGACGACCTGAAGGTCTACTGCCGCTGCGTGGCGGGGGCCATCGGCCGGCTCTCGCTCGGCGTGTTCGGCACCGAGACCGGGGCGCGTGGCGCCGAGCGCGCGCCGGAGTATGCCGACACGCTCGGGCTCGCGCTCCAGTTGACGAACATCCTGCGGGACGTCCGGGAGGACGCGGAGAACGGACGCACCTACCTGCCCGCCGACGACCTGGCCAAGTTCGGCTGTTCGGCCGGGTTCAAGGGGCCCAGACCCCCGGAGGGTTCGGACTTCGCGGGCCTCGTGCACTTCGAGGTGCGACGGGCCCGTGCCCTCTTCGCCGAGGGCTACCGGCTGCTCCCCATGCTCGACCGGCGCAGCGGCGCGTGCGTCGCCGCCATGGCCGGCATCTACCGCCGGCTGCTGGACCGCATCGAGCGGGACCCGGAGGCCGTGCTGCGCGGCCGGGTCTCGCTGCCCGGACGCGAGAAGGCGTACGTCGCCGTACGCGGGCTGTCCGGTCTGGACAGCCGGCACGTCACCCGGCGGACCGTCAGGAGGCGCGCCTGATGGACAATCCGGTCCAAGGTGATGCCGCCGCCGAAAAGCGGCAGGCAACCCTCCGGTGCGGCCACGCGTCCCTGACTGCGACGACCCGCGGTGCACGCGTCCAGCGGCACGGCGGGCCCGTGGGGGAGGGCGCACGATGAGCGAGGACACGGGGGCCGGGGAGCCCCTCGCGGAATCCGCGAGGGGGACGGCACGGCATGCCGTCGTGGTCGGCGGCGGGCTCGCCGGGGTCACCACCGCGCTCGCGCTCGCCGACGCCGGGGTCCGCGTGACCCTGCTCGAAGGCCGCCCGCGCCTGGGCGGACTCGCGTTCTCCTTCCAGCGCGGCGCACTGACCGTGGACAACGGACAGCACGTGTACCTGCGCTGCTGCACGGCCTACCGCTGGTTCCTCGACCGTATCGACGCCACCGAGCTCGCGCCCCTGCAGGATCGTCTCGACGTGCCCGTGATCGACGTGGCGCGACCCGAAGGGCGACGGCTCGGCAGACTCAGGCGCGACCCGTTGCCGGTGCCCCTGCACCTGGGACGCAGCCTCGCCGCCTATCCGCACCTGTCGCTGGCCGAGCGGGCGAAGGTCGGCCGTGCCGCGCTCGCGCTCAGAGCTCTGGACCTCACCGACCCGGCGCTGGACGCCCAGGACTTCGGCAGCTGGCTGGCCGCGCACGGTCAGTCGGCGCGTGCCGTCGAGGCACTGTGGGACCTGGTGGGGGTCGCCACCCTCAACGCGGTCGCCGGCGACTGCTCGCTGGCGCTGGCCGCGATGGTGTTCAAGACCGGTCTGCTGTCCGACCCGGGCGCGGCCGACATCGGCTGGGCCCGGGTGCCGCTGGGTGAACTGCACGACCGTCTCGCCCGCAAGGCGCTCGACTCCGCGGGTGTGCGTACCGAGGTCCGTACACGCGTCACCTCCGTCTGTGTCAACAAGAACGGCGGGTGGAGCGTTCAGGTTCCCGGCGAGACGCTCGAAGCCGACGCGGTCGTCCTCGCCGTACCGCAGCGCGAGGCCCACGGCCTGCTGCCGGGCGGCGCGCTCGACGACCCGGAGCGGCTGCTGCGGATCGGCACCGCGCCGATCCTCAACGTCCACGTCGTCTACGACCGCACGGTTCTGCGCACGCCCTTCCTCGCGGCCCTCGGCACCCCGGTGCAGTGGGTCTTCGACCGCACCGCGGCCTCCGGGCTGAGCGGGGGCCAGTACCTCGCGCTCTCCCAGTCGGCCGCGCAGGACGACATCGACGCCCCCGTCGCCGCCCTGCGCGAGCGGTACCTGCCCGAGCTGGAACGCCTGCTGCCCGCCACCCGCGGTGCCCGGGTGGAGGACTTCTTCGTGACCCGGGAGCGCACGGCGACGTTCGCCCCCACCCCCGGCGTCGGACGGCTGCGGCCCGGCGCCCGCACCGAGGCACCCGGCCTGTACCTGGCCGGAGCGTGGACCGCCACCGGGTGGCCCGCGACCATGGAGAGCGCGGTCCGCAGCGGGGTGAGCGCGGCCGACGCCGCCCTCACCGCCCTCGGCCGGCCCCGCCCGCGCCACCTCTTCGAGTTCGAGGAGGCGGCCTGATGCTCGACCGGCAGGCGGCAGGCCCCCGCACCCCCGGTACCGCAACAAGAGGAGAGACTGTGCCCACTGTGCCCCCGGCCGAGACGGCTGCCGACGCGGTGGACGTGACCGCGCTCCTGGAGCGCGGCCGGACCCTGGCCACACCGGTGCTGCGGGCGGCCGTCGACCGCCTGGCGCCGCCCATGGACACCGTCTCCGCGTACCACTTCGGCTGGATCGACGCCGAGGGCAACCCCGCGGCCGGCGACGGCGGCAAGGCCGTCCGCCCGGCGCTCGCGGTGCTCTCCGCGGAGGTCACCGGCGCCGGGCCGGAGGTCGGCGTCCCGGGCGCGGTCGCCGTGGAACTGGTCCACAACTTCTCGCTGCTGCACGACGACCTGATGGACGGCGACGAACAGCGCCGCCACCGCGACACCGTCTGGAAGGTGCACGGCCCCGCCCAGGCCATCCTGGTCGGTGACGCCCTGTTCGCCCTGGCCAACGAGGTGCTGCTGGAACTCGGCACCGTCGAGGCCGGACGCGCCACCCGCCGCCTGACCAGCGCCACCCGCGCCCTGATCGACGGCCAGGCGCAGGACATCTCCTACGAGCACCGCGACCGCGTCAGCGTCGAGGAGTGCCTGGAGATGGAGGGCAACAAGACCGGCGCCCTGCTCGCCTGCGCCAGCTCCATCGGCGCCGTGCTCGGCGGCGCCGACGACCGCACCGCCGACGCCCTGGAGAGGTACGGCCACCACCTCGGCCTCGCCTTCCAGGCCGTCGACGACCTCCTCGGCATCTGGGGTGACCCGGTGTCGACCGGCAAGCAGACCTGGAGCGACCTGCGCCAGCGCAAGAAGTCCCTGCCGGTCGTGGCCGCGCTCGCGGCCAGCGGTCCGGCCGCCGAGCGGCTCGGCGAACTGCTCGCCGCCGACGCCAAGAGCAGCGACTTCGAGAACTTCTCGGAGGAGGAGTTCGCGGCCCGCGCCGCCCTCATCGAGGAGGCGGGCGGCCGCGAGTGGACCGCCGAGGAAGCACGCCGTCAGCACGCCGTCGCGGTCGAGGCCCTGGACGCCGTCGACATGCCCGACCGGGTGCGGGCGCGGTTCGTGGCACTCGCCGACTTCGTCGTCGTACGAAAGAGATGATCACTATTGATCGAATAGCCCTCGCGTGGTCGCCGGCCGGTGTCGCGGGATCAGAGCACCGGCCGACGGCGGACCCACAGCAGCACGACTCGTACGACTGCACGAAGGGGAAGCCATGACAGCGACGACCGACGGAAGCACCGGGGCACTGCCGCCCCGCGCTGCCGCGGCCAGCGAAACCCACCTCACCACTCCCGTCACGGCCGGGGTGCACGACGCCGCTGTCCGCGCCGTGCAACGCGCCACCGACTTCCTGCTCTCCCTGCAGGACGCCCAGGGCTGGTGGAAGGGCGACCTCGAGACGAACGTCACCATGGACGCCGAGGACCTGCTGCTCCGCCAGTTCCTGGGTATCCGCGACGAGGCGACGACCCACGCCGCCGGTCTCTTCATCCGCGGCGAGCAGCGCGCGGACGGCACCTGGGCGAGCTTCCACGGCGGACCGGGGGAACTCTCCACCACCATCGAAGCCTACGTCGCCCTGCGGCTGGCCGGCGACGCGCCGGACGCGCCGCACATGGCGCGGGCCTCCGCCTGGGTCCGTGAGCGCGGCGGGATCGCCTCCGCGCGCGTGTTCACCCGGATCTGGCTGGCCCTGTTCGGCTGGTGGAAGTGGGAGGACCTGCCCGAACTCCCGCCGGAACTCATCTACTTCCCGAAGTGGGCACCGCTCAACATCTACGACTTCGGGTGCTGGGCCCGGCAGACCATCGTCCCGCTGACGATCGTCTCCGCCAAGCGCCCGGTACGGCCCGCGCCCTTCCCGCTGGACGAACTGCACACCGACCCCGACGACCCCAATCCGGCCCAGCCCCTCGCCCCGGTGGTGAGTTGGGACGGCGCCTTCCAGCGCCTGGACAAGGTGCTGCACGCCCTGCGCGGGATCGCCCCGCGCCGGCTGCGCAGGGCGGCGATGAACAGCGCGGCCCGCTGGATCATCGAGCGGCAGGAGAACGACGGCTGCTGGGGCGGCATCCAGCCCCCGGCGGTGTACTCCGTCATCGCGCTGCACCTGCTCGGATACGACCTCGAACACCCGGTGATGCGCGCCGGGTTGGAGTCGCTGGACCGGTTCACCGTGTGGCGCGAGGACGGGGCCCGCATGGTCGAGGCCTGCCAGTCGCCGGTGTGGGACACCTGTCTCGCCACCATCGCGCTCGTCGACGCGGGTGTGCCCGCCGATCACCCGCAGGTGGTGAAGGCGGCGGACTGGATGCTCGGGGAGGAGATCGTCCGGCCCGGCGACTGGTCGGTCAAGCGGCCAGGACTGCCGCCCGGCGGCTGGGCGTTCGAGTTCCACAACGACAACTACCCCGACATCGACGACACCGCCGAGGTGGTGCTCGCCCTGCGTCGGGTCAGACACCACGACCCGGAGCGGGTGGACAACGCGATCGGGCGCGGGGTGCGCTGGAACCTCGGCATGCAGTCGAAGAACGGCGGCTGGGGCGCCTTCGACGTCGACAACACCAGCCCGTTCCCCAACCGGCTGCCGTTCTGCGACTTCGGTGAGGTCATCGACCCGCCGTCGGCGGACGTCACCGCGCACGTCGTGGAGATGCTGGCGGTCGAGGGCCTCGCCCACGACCCGCGCACCCGGCGCGGCATCGAGTGGCTGCTGGCCGAACAGGAGCCTGACGGCTCGTGGTTCGGACGCTGGGGCGTCAACTACGTCTACGGCACCGGGTCGGTGGTGCCCGCGCTCACCGCCGCCGGGATCCCCGCCTCGCACCCGGCGATCCGTCGGGCCGTGACCTGGCTGGAGTCCGTCCAGAACGAGGACGGCGGCTGGGGCGAGGACCTGCGTTCCTACAGCAGGCCCGAGTGGAGCGGCCGCGGCGCCTCGACCGCCTCCCAGACGGCGTGGGCGCTGATGGCGCTGCTGGCGGCGGGGGAGCGGGACTCCAAGGCCGTCGTGCGCGGGGTCGAATGGCTCGCGGCCACCCAGCGCGAGGACGGCTCCTGGGACGAGCCGTACTTCACCGGCACCGGGTTCCCCTGGGACTTCTCCATCAACTACCACCTCTACCGACAGGTGTTCCCGCTCACCGCGCTCGGCCGGTACGTCCACGGGGAGCCCTTCGCCGGGAAGCCGCCCACCGAGGCGCAGGGGGGCTGATGAGCGCACAGCCCGCCCCGGCCCCGCTGCTGATCGCCTGCGCGCTCGGCATCGAGCACCTCGCCCTGCGCATGAGCGACCGCGGCGGTGCCGGCGGGCCGGTCACCGTCCTGCGTACCGGCATGGGCCCCAGGGCGGCCGAGCGCTCGGTCACCGGGCTGCTGGCCGACCCGGCGCTCGCCGGGGCCGCCGTGCTGGCCACCGGCTTCTGCGCGGGGCTGGCGCCCGGCATGCACCCCGGCGACCTGGTCGTCGCCGAGGAGACCCGGGACCCGCGGGGGACCGTCCCCTGCGTGGCCACCGACCTGCTCGTCAAGGAGCTGGTGCGCGCCGTGCCCGGGCGCACCGTCCACACCGGGCCGCTCACCGGGTCCGACCACGTCGTGCGCGGCCCGGAACGCTCCGACCTGCTCGCGACCGGCGCGATCGCGGTCGACATGGAGTCGGCGGCGACGCTGCTGAGCGCCGTCCGCGCGGGCGAGCGCCCGGTTGCGGCCGTCCGGGTGGTCGTGGACGCTCCTGAACATGAACTCGTCCGGATCGGCACGGTACGCGGTGGAATATCAGCTTTCCGTGTTCTTCGTTGTGTACTGCCCGCTTTTTTCGAATGGCACCGTTCCTTGCTGCTCCCCAGGAGGTGAGCCAGATGGCCATGCCGCTGCGCCAGTCCATCAAGGTCGCTACATACTTGGCTGAACAGAAGCTCCGCAAGCGGGACAAGTTCCCGTTGATCGTCGAGCTGGAACCCCTCTTCGCGTGCAACCTCGCCTGCGAGGGCTGCGGCAAGATCCAGCATCCGGCCGGGGTGCTCAAGCAGCGCATGCCGGTGGCGCAGGCCGTGGGGGCGGTGCTGGAGTCCGGTGCCCCCATGGTGTCGATCGCGGGTGGCGAGCCCCTGATGCATCCTCAGATCGACGAGATCGTGCGGCAGTTGGTGGCGAAGCGGAAGTACGTCTTCCTGTGCACCAACGCCATGCTGCTGCGCAAGAAGATGGACAAGTTCACGCCCTCCCCCTACTTCGCCTTCGCGGTGCACATCGACGGGCTGCGGGAGCGGCACGACGAGTCCGTCGCCAAGGAGGGGGTGTTCGACGAGGCGGTGGCGGCCATCAAGGAGGCCAAGCGTCGTGGCTTCCGGGTGACGACCAACTCCACCTTCTTCAACACCGACACCCCGCAGACCATCATCGAGGTGCTCAACTACCTCAACGACGACCTCAAGGTCGACGAGATGATGATCTCGCCCGCCTACGCCTACGAGAAGGCCCCCGACCAGGAGCACTTCCTCGGCGTGGAGCAGACCCGGGAGCTGTTCAAGAAGGCTTTCGCGGGCGGCAACCGGCGCCGCTGGCGGCTGAACCACTCCCCGCTCTTCCTGGACTTCCTGGAGGGCAAGGTCGACTTCCCCTGCACCGCGTGGGCGATCCCGAACTACTCGCTCTTCGGCTGGCAGCGCCCCTGCTACCTGATGAGCGACGGATACGTCCCGACGTACCGCGAGCTGATCGAGGAGACCGACTGGGACAAGTACGGCCGCGGCAAGGACCCGCGCTGCGCCAACTGCATGGCGCACTGCGGCTACGAGCCCACCGCCGTCCTGGCCACCATGGGTTCCCTGAAGGAGTCGCTGCGGGCCATGCGCGAGACCGTCAACGGGAACCGGGAGTGACGTCGTGACCGCCGTCTCCCTGGGCGTTCCCGAGGTACCGGTCCGGCCGGTCGCCGAGCGGCGTGTGTCGCGCGGCCTCCGGGTCGGGCCGGTGGCGGTCGGGGGCGGGGCCCCGGTGTCGGTGCAGTCGATGACGACGACCCGTACGTCGGACATCGGCGCGACCCTCCAGCAGATCGCGGAACTCACCGCGTCGGGCTGTGAGATCGTCCGGGTGGCCTGCCCCACCCAGGACGACGCGGACGCGCTGGCGACCATCGCCCGCAAGTCGCAGATCCCCGTCATCGCGGACATCCACTTCCAGCCGAAGTACGTCTTCGCCGCGATCGAGGCCGGCTGCGCCGCGGTGCGCGTCAACCCCGGCAACATCAAGCAGTTCGACGACAAGGTGAGGGAGATCGCGCGGGCCGCCGGCGACCACGGCACGCCGATCCGGATCGGCGTCAACGCCGGTTCGCTGGACCGGCGGCTGCTGAAGAAGTACGGCCGGGCGACGCCCGAGGCGCTCGTGGAGAGCGCCCTGTGGGAGGCGTCCCTGTTCGAGGAGCACGGTTTCCGGGACCTCAAGATCTCGGTCAAGCACAACGACCCGGTCGTGATGGTCGAGGCGTACCGTCAGCTCGCCGCCCGGTGCGACTACCCGCTGCACCTCGGGGTGACGGAGGCCGGCCCGGCCTTCCAGGGCACCATCAAGTCGGCTGTCGCCTTCGGCGCGCTGCTCTCCCAGGGCATCGGCGACACGATCCGCGTCTCCCTGTCGGCGCCTCCCGTGGAGGAGGTCAAGGTCGGCATCCAGATCCTGGAGTCGCTGGGTTTGAGGCAGCGCCGGCTGGAGATCGTCTCGTGCCCGTCCTGCGGGCGGGCCCAGGTCGACGTGTACAAGCTGGCCGACGAGGTGACGGCGGGCCTGGAGGGCATGGAGGTCCCGCTGCGGGTGGCCGTCATGGGCTGCGTGGTCAACGGGCCCGGCGAGGCCCGCGAGGCCGACCTCGGCGTCGCCTCCGGCAACGGCAAAGGGCAGATCTTCGTCAGGGGCGAGGTCATCAAGACCGTCCCCGAGTCGAAGATCGTGGAGACCCTCATCGAGGAGGCCATGAAGCTGGCCGAACGGATCGAGCGGGACGGCGCCGGGTCCGGCGCCCCCGGCGGCACGGGGACACCGGCAGTGACAGTGATGTGAAACAAGGCACGGACCGAGAGGGGGCCCGAGCGTGTCGATTCTGGAGAACATCCGGGGGCCGCGCGACCTGAAGGCGCTGTCCGAGGCGGAGATCGGTGAACTGGCCGAGGAGATCCGGGAGTTCCTGGTGCACGCGGTCGCGAGGACCGGCGGACACCTCGGACCCAACCTGGGGGTGGTGGAACTGTCCGTCGCGCTCCACCGGGTCTTCGAGTCGCCGGTCGACCGCATCCTGTGGGACACCGGCCACCAGAGCTACGTCCACAAGCTCCTGACGGGGCGTCAGGACTTCTCCAAGCTGCGGGGCAAGGGCGGCCTGTCCGGCTACCCCTCGCGCGAGGAGTCAGAGCACGACGTCATCGAGAACAGTCACGCCTCCACCGTCCTCGGCTGGGCCGACGGACTCGCCAAGGCCCGCCAGGTGCAGGGCGAGAAGGGCCACGTCGTCGCGGTGATCGGCGACGGCGCGCTGACCGGCGGCATGGCCTGGGAGGCCCTCAACAACATCGCGGCCGCCAGGGACCGTCCGTTGATCATCGTCGTCAACGACAACGAGCGGTCGTACTCCCCGACCATCGGCGGACTCGCCAACCACCTGGCCACCCTGCGGACCACCGACGGCTACGAGAAGGTGCTCGCCTGGGGCAAGGACGTGCTGCTGCGGACGCCGGTCGTCGGCCACACCGTCTACGAGTCGCTGCACGGCGCGAAGAAGGGGTTCAAGGACGCGTTCGCGCCGCAGGGCATGTTCGAGGACCTGGGGCTGAAGTACGTGGGCCCGATCGACGGACACGACGTCGGCGCCGTCGAGTCGGCGCTGCGGCGCGCCAAGCGCTTCCACGGCCCGGTCCTCGTGCACTGCCTCACGGAGAAGGGGCGCGGCTACGAACCCGCCCTCGCCCACGAGGAGGACCACTTCCACACCGTCGGTGTGATGGACCCGCTGACCTGCGAACCCCTCGTGCCCTCCGCCGGACCCTCCTGGACCTCCGTGTTCGGCGAGGAGATCGTGCGTATCGGGGAGGAACGCGAGGACGTCGTGGCGATCACGGCGGCCATGCTGCACCCGGTGGGTCTCGGCCGGTTCGCCGCCCGCTTCCCCGACCGGGTGTGGGACGTCGGCATCGCCGAACAGCACGCGGCGGTCTCCGCGGCCGGCCTGGCGACCGGTGGACTGCACCCGATCGTCGCCGTCTACGCCACGTTCCTCAACCGCGCCTTCGACCAGCTGCTGATGGACGTGGCGCTGCACCGCTGCGGGGTCACCTTCGTCCTGGACCGCGCCGGGATCACCGGGGTCGACGGCCCCTCCCACAACGGCATGTGGGACCTGTCGATCCTCCAGGTCGTGCCGGGCCTCAGGATCGCCGCGCCCCGCGACGCCGACCAGTTGCGGGCGCAGCTGCGGGAGGCGGTCGCCGTCGACGACGCGCCCACCCTGGTCCGCTTCCCGAAGGAGTCGGTGGGGCCCCGGATACCGGCCCTCGACCGGGTCGGCGGCATGGACGTCCTGCACCGCTCCCCGCGGCCGCCGCAGGTCCTGCTGGTCGCCGTCGGCGTGATGGCGCCGGTGTGCCTGCAGGCCGCCGAGCTGCTGGAGGCCCGCGGCATTCCCTGCACGGTCGTCGACCCCCGCTGGGTCAAGCCCGTCGACCCGGCGCTCGCCGCCCTCGCCGCCGCCCACCGGCTGGTCGCCGTCGTGGAGGACAACAGCCGGGCGGCCGGGGTCGGCGCCGCGGTGGAGCTGGCCCTGGGCGACGCCGAAGTCGACGTACCCGTACGGCGGTTCGGCATCCCGGAACAGTTTCTCGCGCACGCCAAACGCGCGGAGGTGCTCGCCGACATCGGCCTCACCCCCGTCGAGGTGGCGAGCCGGATCAGCGCCAGTCTGGCGGTCCGCGCGCAGACCGGGAGCGGCCCGGACGCTCCCGCCGCCACGGACGCCGTAGAGCCGGACGCCACCGCCACGGACGCCGTAGAGCCGGACGCCACCGCCACGGACGCCGTAGAGCCGGACGCCGCCGCGTCGGCCACCGCCCGGCCCGTCGCCGTCGCGCCAGTCAAGGAGAAAGCCGAATGACCAAGGAGTTCGACCTCGGCGCGCTGCTGGCCGAACGGGGAGCCGAGCGCTACGAGCTGCACACCCGGTACCTCAACCACCAGCTCCCGCGCATGCTGCACACCATCGGCTTCGACAAGGTCTACGAGCGGGCCGAGGGCGCCCACTTCTGGGACGCGGACGGCAACGACTACCTGGACATGCTCGCCGGGTTCGGCGTGATGGGCCTCGGCCGTCACCACCCCGTCGTCCGCAAGGCGCTGCACGACGTCCTCGACGCCCAGCTCGCCGACCTCACCCGCTTCGACTGCCAGCCGCTGCCCGGGCTGCTGGCCGAGAAGCTCCTCGCGCACAGCCCGCACCTGGACCGGGTGTTCTTCGGCAACAGCGGTACGGAGGCGGTCGAGACCGCGCTGAAGTTCGCCCGCTACGCCACCGGCAGGCCCCGGATCCTGTACTGCGAGCACGCCTTCCACGGCCTGACGACCGGAGCGCTGTCGGTCAACGGCGAGGACGGCTTCCGGGACGGCTTCGCCCCGCTGCTGCCCGACACGGCCCTGCCGCTCGGCGATCTCGACGCCCTGGCGCGGGAGCTGAAGAAGGGCGACGTGGCCGCCCTGGTCGTCGAGCCGATCCAGGGCAAGGGCGTGCACGAGGCACCGCCCGGCTACCTGCGCGCCGCCCAGGAACTGCTGCGCCGGCACAAGGCCCTGCTCATCGCGGACGAGGTGCAGACGGGTCTGGGCCGTACCGGCGACTTCTACGCCTACCAGCACGAGGAGGGCGTCGAACCGGACCTGGTGTGCGTGGCGAAGGCGCTCTCGGGCGGCTACGTGCCGGTCGGGGCGACCCTCGGCAAGGACTGGATCTTCAAGAAGGTCTACTCGTCCATGGACCGGGTCCTGGTCCACTCGGCGAGCTTCGGGTCCAACGCGCAGGCCATGACGGCGGGCCTGGCGGTGCTGTCCGTCATGGAGAACGAGCAGATCGTCGCGAACGCCCGCAGCACGGGCGACCTGCTCAGGTCCCGGCTCGCGGCCCTGACCGACACGTACGAGCTGCTGGCCGACGTCCGCGGCCGCGGCCTCATGATCGGCATCGAGTTCGGCAGGCCCAGGTCCCTGAAACTGCGCAGCCGCTGGACCATGCTGCAGGCCGCGCGCAAGGGACTGTTCGCGCAGATGGTGGTCGTACCGCTGCTCCAGCGGCACCGCATCCTGACCCAGGTGTCCGGCGACCACCTCGAAGTGATCAAGCTGATCCCGCCCTTGGTGATCGGGGAGCCGGAGGTGGACCGGTTCGTGGACGCGTTCACGGCGGTCATGGACGACGCGCACACCGGCGGCGGCCTGATGTGGGACTTCAGCCGGACCCTCGTCAAGCAGGCGGTCGCCAACCGGTAGACCCAGCCCTCTTGCCTCTGAGGCAAAAAACTTGCCGCAGAGGCAAGTCCGCGGCTCAATGGAGTACATGAGCCCTCCGGAAGCCGACACCCCGCCGCCGACCGGGCCGGTCACCGATCTGCCCGCCGTCGCCCCCCAGCTCCGCTCGCTGCGCCGCCGGGCCTCCCTCACCCTGGAGGCCGCGGCCCGCGCCGCCGGCCTGTCGCCCGCCCACCTCTCCCGGCTGGAGACGGGGCAGCGGCAGCCGTCCCTGCCCATGCTGTTGGCGCTCGCCCGAATCTACGGTACGACGGTCTCCGAGCTGCTGGGCGAGACGGTCGCCGAACGCGACGCCGTCGTACGCGCCACCTCCATGGAACCCACCGAGGCGGGTGGCTGGACCTACTGGCAGGCCGGCGCGCCGGGCCGCGGCATGCAGGCCCTGCGCGTGCACGTCCCGGACGGCTCGCAGGGCGACATCGTGCGCGTGCACCCCGGCGAGGAGTGGCTGTACGTCCTCCACGGCCGACTGCGGCTGCGCCTGGGAGACGCCACGCACCGGCTCGACCCGGGCGACAGCGCGCACTTCGACTCGCTGACCCCGCACCGCATCGCCGCCGTCGACCCGGACGGCGTCGACCTCCTGTTCGTCCACACCCTGCTGCAAAGTCCCACGGCCGCGCTGTGCCTGGGCCCTGTCACCGGAGAGACACCATGAGCGAACGCGACATGGAGGAGACGTTCCCCCGCGCCCTGTGGGTGCGCCTGATCATCTACATCGCGGTGGGACACCTCTTCGCCGCCTTCATCTACCTGCTGTTCTCGGTCGGCGCCAAGTAGCCGCAGGCCGGCCGGGCCTGCCTCAGTCGAGCAGCCGCTCCCGCAGGCGCTCGCGGATCTCCGGGGTGATCCCCAGCCCCTGTTCCAGGTAGGCGTCGACGCCGCCCCAGGTCTCCTCGATGGTGTCGAAGGCCGCCGCCAGGTACTCGGCGCGCGCGTCGAACAGGGGGCTCAGCAGCTCCATGACCTCGGCGGAGTAGGCCGAGGAGGAACCGCCGCTGCGGCGCACCTTGTAGCGGCGGTGCCTGGCGTTGGACTCCAGGTAGTCGGCGACGATCGCCTCCCGCTCCACGCCCAGCGCGAGCAGGGTCACCGCCACGGACAGACCCGCGCGGTCCTTGCCGGCCGCGCAGTGCATCAGGGCCGGGACGCTGTCCTCGGCCAGCGAGCGCAGCACCTGGGCGTGCTCGGCGGTGCGGTCCCTGATGATCGCGCGATACGAGTTGATCATCCGGTTCGCCGCCTTGCCGTCGTCGAGGATCGCCCGCAGCTGGTCGATCTCTCCGTCACGCACCAGCTTCCAGAACTCGGCACCGTCGGCCGGGTCGCTCAGCGGCAGGTTCACGTTGCGCACGCCCGGCAGTTCGACGTCGGGGCCTTCCAGCTTCTGGTCGGCCGCGTTGCGGAAGTCGAAGACCGTGTGCAGGCCCAGGGTGCCCAGGAAGGCCGCGTCCTCCGCTGTGGCGTGCGCGAGGTGACCGCTGCGGAACAGCACGCCGTGGCGCACCCGGCGGCCGTCCACCGTCGGCAGCCCGCCCACGTCACGGAAGTTGCGCACACCGGCCAGCTCGGGCTCGGTGGACGGGACCTGCTGCGTCACGGGGACTCCTCCCGGTCGGCCCCGCCGACGCGGCTCACCGGCGGGCTCGGTGTCGACCATACGACATGGGTTCCCGGGGCAATGAGTTGTCCACAGGCGTTGCCTCGCAGGCCCACGGCCCTTGATGATGTCGGTCCTTGAGTGCACCTGTTCGTATCTGTGAGGGCTTGATGCTGGAGATCGCCGAAAACGGCCGTACGTGGCTGCTGTCCGGGCCGGCCAGCAGTTACGCCGTCCACCTGACCGAGGCCGACGAGCTGCTGCACCTGCACTGGGGTCCGCGGATCGCGCTCGCCGACGCGGAGGCCCTGGCCGTCCGTCCGCTGCCCGACTACTGGCCCTTCGAGTCCCCGCTCGACGGCCGCGAGGAGTACCCGGTCGAGGGCGGCCCCCGCTTCGTGCGACCCGCGCTGTCCGTGCGCACCGACGAGCGACGCGGCACCGAGTGGACCTTCGAACGCCACGAGGTCGAGGACGAGGAGCTGCGGCTGCGCTTCCGGGACGGCGGCCTCGCCGTCACCCTGCACTACCGGATGCGCGACGACGTCGTGGAGCGCCGGGTGACGCTGGCCAACGAGGGGCCCGCGCTGGAGCTGCTGCGCGCCGACTCCGCGACCTGGACGCTGCCCGACCGGGACGGCTGGCGCCTGTCCCAGCTGCACGGCCGCTGGGCCGCCGAGTCCCGGCTCGTGCGCGGCGAGCTCACCTACGGCGAGAAGGTCATCGGCAGCCGCCGCGGCCACACCGGTCACCAGCACCTGCCCTGGGTCGCGCTCGACACCGACGCGACCGAGGAGCGCGGCGAGGTCTACGGCTGCGCGCTCGGCTGGTCGGGTTCCTGGCGGATAGCGGTGGCCCAACTGCCCGACGCGCGCGTGCAGATCAGCGGCGGCGCGGGCTACGACGACTCCGGACTGCTCCGGCTGGACGCCGGCGAGTCCTTCACCACACCGGTCTTCGCCGGCCTGTGGAGCGACGGCGGTTTCGGCGGGGCGAGCCGCGCCTGGCACGCCTACCAGCGCGCGTACGTCATCCCGGACGCCGACCGGGAGCGGCCCGTGCTCTTCAACTCCTGGGAGGCGACCGAGTTCGACATCTCCGAGGAGCAGCAGGGCACGCTGGCGCGGCGGGCCGCGTCGATCGGCGTGGAGCTGTTCGTGGTCGACGACGGCTGGTTCGGGGCCCGCACCAGTGACCGCGCCGGGCTCGGCGACTGGACGCCCAACCCGGACCGGTTCCCCGGCGGCCTCACCCCCCTGGCCGACCATGTGCACGCGCTCGGCATGCAGTTCGGCATCTGGGTCGAGCCGGAGATGGTCAACCCGGACAGCGACCTGTACCGGGCCCACCCGGACTGGGTGCAGTTCCAGCCGGGACGGAAGCGGACGGAACTGCGCAACCAGCTCGTCCTGAACCTCGCCCGCGAGGACGTCCGGGAACACCTCTGGGACAAACTCCACGGACTCCTCTCCAGCGCCCCCGTCGACTACGTCAAGTGGGACTTCAACCGCTGCTTCACCGACGCCGGCTGGCCCGGCGAGCCGTACCCGCAGCGCCTGTGGGTCGACCACGTGCAGGCCCTGTACGCCCTGCTGGACCGGCTGCGCGCGGCCCACCCCGGGGTCGCCTTCGAGTCCTGCTCCGGCGGCGGCGGCCGGATCGACCTCGGTGTCCTCGGCCGCAGCGACCAGGTGTGGACCTCCGACAACACCGACCCGCTCGACCGGCTCGGCATCCAGCACGGTTTCAGCCAGCTCCACCCCGCCCGCGTGATGGCCGCCTGGGTCACCGACAGCCCCAACACGCAGCTCAACGGACGGGTCAGCTCGCTGCGCTTCCGGTTCGTGAGCGCGATGGCGGGCGTGCTCGGGGTCGGCGGAGACCTCACCCGGTGGAGCGAGGAGGAACTCGAGGAGGCCCGGGAGTGGGTGGAGCTCTACAAGGAGATCAGGCCCCTGGTGCAGCGCGGCGACCAGTACCGGCTGCGCCCGCCGGACGGCGGGCTGAGCGCCGTGCAGTACGTGCGCGGTGACGAGGCCGTCGTACTCGCCTGCCTTCAGGCGCAGCACCACGGTGAGCCCGTACCGGCGCTCCGGCTGCGCGGGCTGGATCCCACAGGTACGTACGAATGCCGCGAAACGGGCGAAGTTCACCGGGGGGCGGTGCTGTTGCACCACGGACTGCGCACGGGGTTGCGAGGCGACCTCGACGCCGCGGTCTTCCGACTCCGCCGCATCTGATGCTTCTGTCCCAATTGAGCCCTATGGAGCCTTCATTCCAACTCCACCTGGAATGGGGGCTCCTGGGTGGAGGCGCGTGAGCAGCGTCATATTCGTGACCGTGCGTCGCCCGTCATGCTCACGTAATTCGCATGTGTCGCAAGGGTATTCGCGGGAACCGACCGCCCATGGATTGACGGAGGGTGACCGTTAATTCCCGGAAACGCGCAAACGAAACACATGCAGAAGGAACCGTCGCTTGTTCCCTCGCGTCCCGGTCGCTTACGTTCACCACCGATCCGGACGGACGCCCAATCCTGCCGCCGCCCGGAGCCCGCACACTCACCCGTCCACGGCAGGAGCGGGGGACCCACAGGTAGAACCGCCTGTTCCGGTCTCCGGAACGGCTAGGGGTAAAGCCGCGTTTCGGCGCGGCCGGGCATCTCCAGTCCGCACCCGACAGCTCACCTCGCAGGCGCCGGAGAGGAATTCGCCATGCCCGCGAAGGGTAAGCACCGCCGTCCCAAGTCCCAGCGTTTCACCCGCACGATCGCCGTCGCCGGAACCGGAGGCGCCGCGCTCGCCCTCCCGCTTCTCGGCGCCACCGGTGCCCACGCGGCCACCGCGCAGTCGGTTCCGCGGCACGCGGCGGAAAAGGCCCCGCAGTCCGTTCCCGCCGGGGCGAAGGCCGTTTCGAAGAAGAGCACCCGGCACGACGCCGGCACGCGGACCTACTCGGTCCGGGCCGGCGACTCCCTGTCGAAGATCGCCGACGCGCAGCACGTCGGCGGCGGCTGGCACAAGCTCTACCAGGACAACCGGACGGCCGTCGGCGAGGACCCCTCGCTGATCCACCCGGGCCTGAAGCTGAGCATCGGCAAGAAGGCGGCGGCCGGCACGACGGGCACCACGCAGTCCCGGTCGTCCTCGAAGCCGACCGCGAAGTCCTCCTCGTCGTCCGCCTCGTCCTCGTCGAAGGCGACGGTCGCCACCCAGGCCGCCGAGTCCACCGGCACCTCCAGCGGTTACACGCTCCCCGTGAGCGGTGGCGCCGTCGGCACCGGTTACCACGTGGCCGGCAGCATGTGGTCCAGCGGCTACCACACCGGCGTCGACTTCGTCGTCCCGACCGGCACCTCGCTGAAGGCCGTCGGCGCGGGCACGGTCGTCTCCGCGGGCTGGGGCGGCGCCTACGGCAACCAGGTCGTCATCAAGCTCGCCGACGGCTACTACGCGCAGTACGGCCACCTGTCCCAGCTCTCCGTCTCGGCGGGCCAGACCGTCAGCGCCGGACAGCAGGTCGGCCTCTCCGGGGCGACCGGCAACGTGACCGGCCCTCACCTGCACTTCGAGATCCGCACCACGCCGGACTACGGCTCCGACGTGGACCCCGTCGCCTACCTGCGCGCGCACGGCGTCGCTGTCGGCTGACCCACCCGCACCACCCGCACCATCCCTGACTGACACGCTGCCGAAGGCCGGACCCCTATCCCCTGGGTCCGGCCTTCGGCATGTCCGCCTGTCCGCCTGTCCGCCTGTCCGCACCGCGTCGCCCCGGGCGGACGGCGGCCGTGATCGTTCGTGTTGCGGTCGTGTGGCAGGACGCCCGTCGGTGTCGACAGGCGGGGTCGCGCGGGACAGAGTAACTCCGTTGCGGGGCAAGCGCTTTCTCCCCGTCGCCGGACATCCTGTCGATCCCGGCGGCATGGGGAGCCGCCCTGTCCCGGAGCCGCCAACCGCCCCGCCCAGCGAAGGAGCCGTACCCCGTGACGACCACGCGCAGAGCCTTCGGCGCCCTCACCGCGGGGGCCGCCCTGGCCGCCCTCGCTCCCGCCGCGGACGCGAGCGCCGCCCCGCGCCACCACCGTCTGATCGCCCACGACGACTTCCGCCACGGGCTCGGCCGGTGGGCCGTCGAACTGGAGCAGGGCGGTACCGTCACCGCCTCCCGCGGCACCCTGGAGGTCGACGTGCCCGCCGGGGCGACGATCTGGTTCCGGCAGCGACTCGAAGGCCCCCATGTCATCGAGTACACGGCCACGCCCGTGGCGTGGGGCGGGGTCAACGACCGGGTCTCCGACCTCAACAACTTCTGGAACGCGGTCGACGTCCGCTCGCCCGGCGACCTCTTCGCGACTCCGAGGAGCGGGGCGCTCGCGGAGTACGACCACCTCACGACGTACTACGTCGGCTACGGCGCCAACGGCAACACCACGACCCGCCTGCGGCGCTATGTCGGCGAACCCGGCGTGCGCCCGCTGGTCTACGACTACACCGAGCCGCTGCTGGTGGCGAACCGGCCCCACCACGTGCGGATCGTGTCCGACGGTTCCACGGTGCGATGGTGGAACAACGGACGGCTCGTCTTCGACTACCGCGACCCCGAGCCGTACACGAGTGGGCACTTCGCCTTCCGGACCACCTGGAGCCATTTCCGGATCAGCGGCTTCCGGGTGTGGCGGTCGTCGCGTCAACAGCCCTGACCGGCAGCCTATTCCGGGCTTGGGGAACACTTTACGAGTGGCTTATCTCACCGGTAGTCAATCCCTTCCTACGATCGCGTAGGTCACATCCGAAGGTGAATCATGGGCCGATGTGGCAGACGATTCGAAGAGTGACAACACATCAGTGATCGGGTCGTACGTGGCGCTGGGGGACAGCTTCACCGAGGGCGTCGGTGACCGGGGCCCCGACGGGGCCTTCGTCGGCTGGGCCGACCGGTTCGCGGTGCTTCTCGCGGACCGGCGTCCCGAGGGCGACTTCGATTACACGAACCTCGCGGTGCGCGGCAAGCTCCTCGACCAGATCATCGAGGACCAGCTTCCGCAGGCCGTCGACATGGCCCCGGACCTGGTGTCGTTCAGTGCCGGCGGCAACGACATCATCCGACCCGGTACCGACCCCGACGAGGTCGCCGAGCGCTTCGAGCGGGCGGTCGCCCGGCTCGCCGCGGTCGCCGGCACCGTCATGGTGACCACCGGCTTCGACACCCGTGGCGTCCCCGTGCTCAGGCATCTGCGCGGCAAGATCGCCACCTACAACGGCCATGTGCGGGCCGTGGCCGACCGGTACGGCTGTCCGGTGCTCGACCTGTGGTCCCTGAAGACCATCCAGGACCGCCGGGCCTGGGACGGCGACCGCCTCCACCTGTCGCCCGAGGGGCACACACGCGTGGCACTGCGCGCCGGCCAGGCCCTCGGCCTGGAGATCCCGGCCGACCCGGAGCAGCCCTGGCCGTTGCTCCCGCCCCGCGGCACCTTCGACGTCCGGCGGGACGATGTCCACTGGGCGCGCGAGTACCTGGTCCCGTGGATCGGCCGCCGGCTGCGCGGCGAGTCGTCCGGGGACCATGTGATCGCCAAGGGGGCGCTGTCGCCGGACGACATCAAGACGCGGATCGCCACGGTGGCCTGAACGGCGGCCCGGGGGGGGGGGGGGGGGGGGGGGGGGGGGGGGGGGGGGGGGGGGGGGGGGGGGGGGGGGGGGGGGGGGGGGGGGGGGAGGGGGGGGGGGGGGGGG
>NZ_JBWKDW010000024.1:62577-144237 GCF_056435735.1 Streptomyces sp. NPDC043878 | reverse complement strand
ACCGTCATACAAGTGGAAGCCGTCCTCGTACGCGGTGCCCTGCCACTGCCGTCCGGTCAGTCCGGCCACCAGCGCAATGACGGCGCCCGGATTGCACAGGCCGACGCGGTGGAAGACCAGCAGCAGCGGCGAGTACGGCCGATCACCGTGACGGCCATCAGGCACCCAGGCGGCGAGTACGGCCGATCACCGTGACGGCCACCAGGCACCCACCAGCGGATGCACCACATCAGCCGCTCACCGCCGTCGGCATCCTCCACCTTCCGCCGGCCCAACCGCATATACCCGCCGATCTTCGCGGCGAGTACTTGTGGGGACACGTAACAGTTGTCGATCTCCACGAACAGCAGCGGCACCCCGTCCCCGGACACAGTGATGACGATGCCCGCCTGGCGCCGCCCCTGCCGGGGTTGGACCAGACGCCCGTCGCAGGCAGCGCCACCTCCGTCGTATAGGAGCCAATGGCACCCAGCCCGCCCGGGACGTCAACCGCATCCTGCACGGCCGCGAGGACGACGGCCGACTCACCCTCGAGCCAGGCCAGGTCCCGCTCCGGACGCAACAGAGCCAACAGGGCGTCGCCGACCGCCATCGGATGAGCAGCACCGATACGGCCCCCACCCCAGGCCGGACTGCCCACCCCCCACCGGCCGCCCCAACACATAGGAAGCGGCTGTGCACGGGCAGCAGCCCGTTGCCGGCGGGCGGGCTGGAGTTCACGTGAGCTGGGCTGCCTTCGCGTCCCAGTCGATGTGGTGGTCGAACTGCCAGGCCGTCTTCTCCGGGTTGATCAGCTTCATGGCCGTCGGCATCACGAGGTCGCGCAGGGCGCGGCCGACCGGGCCCGCGGTCTTGTTGCTGTTCGTGCGGGCGCCGAGCTTGATGATGCGTTCGACGCGGGGTCGGCGTAGTTGTTCGTACGCCGCGAAAGCCTGGTCGTAGGGCAGGTCCCGCAGGCAGCGCGCAAGTTCGACGGCGCTTTCGGCGGCGATGGAGGCGCCCTGTCCGGAGCTGGACGAGGCGGCGTGGGCCGCGTCGCCGATCAGGGTCATGCGGCAGTGGGTCCAGTTCGCGACCCTTGGCATGTTCTCCATCGGGCCGGTGATGAGGAGTTGGCCGGCGTCAGTACGGCTGATCATTTCGAGGGCAGGGGTGCGGTCGTCGGCGAAGGCGGTCCGCAGGGTGCGCATCCACTCCTCCGCGCCGATCGCCTGAGCCTCGGCAACTGTCATCGGGGCGCGGTGGGGCAGGTTCACGAACCACACCGCCGAGGAGTCCTCGAAAATCTGGTAGCCGAAAAACGCGCGCTTGCCGAAGCACATGTACATGACGCCGTCGGTGGAGGGCATCCCTGACCAGTCCATCCGCGCTCCGAAGCACACCAGGCCGGCGTAGTTCGGCTGCGGTGCGGCGGGGTCGATCAGGGAGCGGACCGTGGAGCGGATGCCGTCGGCGCCGATCAGGATGTCGGCGCTCGCCTGTGTACCGTCCGCGAAGTGCGCGGTGACGCCGGAGCCGGTGTCCGTCGTGCCGGTCAGCCGCTTGCCGTGGTGGATGGGAACGGAGCGGCGCTCCGCCTCGTCGTAGATCGCACGGTAGAGATCGGCGCGCCAGACGAACTGCAGGGACGGGAGGCGGGAGGGCGGGGCGAACCGCGCGAGGTGCTTGCCCGTCCAGCTCCGCAGCCCCATGGCGGTGACTGGGGTGCCGATGGCGCGGACGAGGTCGCCCGCGCCGATCGCTTCGAGGGCGTTCTGGCCATTCGGGGCGATGGTCATGCCGCCTCCGGCCCCATCGGCCGTGTGGTCGTACGCCTCGTGGACGGCGGCCTCGATACCTGCCTGGCGGAGCGCCATCGCGGCGACCGGGCCGGCGATACCGCCGCCGATGACGAGCGCGGTGCGGGCTTTGCCGATGCGGGTCATGACTGGTGCCCCCTCGAAGGGGCGCCGATCGTCGGCACGCCGCCGCTCTTGTGTGCGCGGCGCAGATCCTGGACGTACGCGCGGGAGGACATCGCCGAAAGGATCGCGATGCCGCCGCGGTGGATGCGGATCTCGCTGTTCGTCGCAGAGCCGGACAGACGGACAAGGCGGCCGGCCGCCCTGTCGTCGGCGGACGGGGACCGGGAGTCCTTGATCCGGCCGCGGGCGGTCCACGTCAGGTTCCAGTGATCGACGGCGGTGCCGTCGTCGACGAGCAGCTTGACCATGGCCCGGTTCATGTCGAGGTGGATCTCGATGTCGTCGGGGAGGCCCGGGGAGCGAAGGTCGAGGACAGCGGCGCCGCGGCGGGCCTTGACCTCGAAGCGGCCGGCCTCCGTCCAGTCGCCGAGGTGCTTGACGAGGTCGTGGTCGGAGTGGATGCGCTCGGTGAGGGACATCTCGGTGGTTCCTCTCTGTGCGGTGCCGTACGGACGAGTTGATAGTTGCAGTGAAACTAGTATCTCGTCAACTAGTTGCCCCAAGGCTAGAATCGAGCCCATGACCGCATCCGCTCCCCGCAGCTCCCCCCTCGCCCTGACCGTCCTGGCCCTGCTGCACTACAGGCCGCTGCATCCGTACGGCATCCAGCGGCTGGTCAAGGACTGGGGCAAGGAGCAGGTCGTCAACGTCAGGCAGCGTGCGAGCCTCTACCGCACGATCGAGCGACTCAACGGCGACGGGCTGATCGCGGTCCGCGAGACCGGGCGCGATCAGCAGTACCCCGAGCGGACCGTGTACGAGGTCACCGACGCGGGGCGCGAGACCGCCCGCGCCTGGCTGGAGGAGATGCTCACCACGCCCAAGGAGGAGTTCCCGGAGTTCCCGGCCGCCCTCTCGAACCTTCTGCTGCTCACGTCCGACGAGATGGCGGACGTACTGGAGCGGCGGGTCGACGCCCTCGCGGAGAGGCTCGACGGGCTGGAAGCGGCCATGGCGGCGGAGGCGGAGCAGGGCCTGCCGCGCATCACCCGCCTGGAAACCGAATACCTGCGTGCCGTGACGGCCGCGGAGCTGGAGTGGGTGCGCGCGGTGGTGGAAGACCTGCGGGCCGGCAGGCTCTCGTGGTCGAAGGAGCAGCTGGACGCCCTGGCGGCGGGGCCGGTGCAGGGAGTGAGCCCGCCCCCGGCGGGTCCGGGGACGGCCTGAAGCGTTGCGGTCTCGCGGGGTCAAACCCCAGCCGTTCGTCTCACCTCCGTGTCCTTGAGACCGGGCAAGGGACATCGCCTGCGAGAAAAGGACACGGAAAACGCGAACCTCCACGCGTACCAGGAGCCGTCCTGGCGCTGCGCCCGGTTCAGGATCAGGCAGTGCTCGTGCAGGAGGGGAAATTCCGTTCCCGTTGTCGTAGTGCCGGAACGCCGCGACGACCAGGGCCGGGGCCTTCGCGCGCTGACGGCCGGACGCCCACCGGGTCGCCGCGACCTCATCCTCCGGCCGGCGCAGCGTCTTGGCGACGGCCCGCTTGTGCGCCCGCTCGATGACCCGGCGTGTCCTGGCATCCCCCAGAGCCCACAGCACGACCAGTGACGCCTGCGGCCGGAACACGAAGTCCAGGGCGAGCAGCGGGGTCTGCTTGCGCTGCTCGATCTCTTCGATCGGCTGCCCGGGGACGGTGGCCAGCCGTGCCGCTCGGCGACACCACCCGGATGGGTGTGATGGCCATCGGCGAGGACGACAAGCCAGTGCGCCCATACGACCGGCTCCTCGCCCTGGACGCGCGGCTTCAGCAGGCGGCGGCGCGGCCGGTGGTGGTGCCGGAGACGGCGTTCCGCCGCGACCTGCGACGAGGAACGCCCGGAGTGAGCCGGCATCCGAGGCGTGAAGGATGCTGCGATCCGGGTACCGCGCTGTAAGGGACGCACAGCGATGCAGGTCTGACGCCCGGGGACCTATGGTCCTTCGATCTGACTTGTCCGGTTCCTGTACGGCGCGCACCCTGGGTCTGTGAGGCCCCCAGCGCGCGAATAGAGCAAGAATGGCCACTTTTGATCAAGGGAATGGTCACAACGGGTGGTCATCCGATGGCGCGACGGTCACCCTCGGCCTGGACGGCACAGTCACGGGATGGAGCGAGGGCGCCCGGCGGCTGTTGGGCCACCGCGCCCCGGAGGCCGTAGGGCGCTCCGCCACCGATCTGCTCCTCGGTGAAGGAGCCCCCGAGGTGACCGTGCTCTCCCTCACCGGCTCCCAGGAATGGAGGGGCACGGCGGCGCTGCGACATCGGGACGGCCACCGCGTCGAGGCGACCCTGCACGCCCAGCCGTCCCTGGGCGGCGACGGCTCCGCCCAGGCCTTCGTCGTGGCCGTCACCACGGGACCCGCCGGGGCGGAGCACGACCGGATCATGGCGGAGTGGGCGTTCGACCAGGCCTCGATCGCGCTCTCCACCCACACCGCGGAGTCCGGCTCGTGGCGCCGGAACGCGGTCGCGCAGGGCGGGGAACAGACCGGCACGGCCGGACCCGGCCAGGTGCCTGCCGAAACCGGACGTGAGCGGCACGCCCCCGCCCCCGCCGACGCCGGCTTCCTCCAGTGCGTCCGTCAGGTCGCCGAGGAAGGCACCCCCATCCGCTACGAGTGCCTGGCACCGGAGCCGACCTGCGCCCCCGGTACCACGGCCGCCCCCACCGCCCCCCTCTCCTGCGCCCGCCACCGCGCCTGGGTCATCGAGCTCTGGCCCGTCCGGGACCCCGCCACCGGCGAGGTGGTCGGCGTGGGCACCGCCGCGTTCGACAGCAGCGACCAGCACGCGGCAAGGCAGCGGCTGGCTCTGTTGCAGGAGGCGGGCGTCTGCGTCGGCACCACGCTGAACGTGACGCGCACCGCCCAGGAGCTCGCCGACCTCGTCGTCCCGCGGCTCGCCGACTTCGTCAGCGTGGATCTGCTGGACTCCGTGTTGCGCGGCGAGGAGCCGGTGCCGGGTCCGGTCGACGCGGCCGTGGTGCTCCGCAGGGTCGCTCACCAGTCCGCGGCCGAGGGTGTGCCCGAGGCGGCCATCGACCTCGGCACGATGGACACCTACCCCCCGTTCTCGCCGCCCGCCCGCTGTCTGGCCGACGGGAAACCGGTGCTCAGCGGCGCGGCCGACCCCGACTTCGCCCGCTGGCTCGCCGGGCACGAAACCCGCACCGCGCGCAACGAGGCGTACGGATTCCACTCCCTCATGGCCACCCCGCTGCGCGCCCGGGGCATCACCCTCGGCGTCGCGGTGTTCGCCCGTATCAACGGCTCCCCGCCCTTCGAGCCGGACGACCTGATCCTGGCCGAGGAACTCGCCGGCCGGGCCGCGGTCGGCGTCGACAACGCCCGCCGCTACACCCGCGAACGCACCAACGCCCTCACCCTCCAGCGCAGTCTGCTGCCCCGGGACCTGCCCAGACAGGCGGCCGTCGAGGTGGCGTACCGCTATCTGCCCGCCGGTACGAGCGCGGGGGTGGGCGGCGACTGGTTCGACGTCGTGCCGCTGTCGGGCACCCGCGTCGCCCTGGTCGTCGGGGACGTGGTCGGACACGGCATCCACGCCTCCGCCACCATGGGCCGACTGCGCACCGCCGTCCGCACCCTCGCCGACGTCGACCTGCCCCCGGACGAACTCCTCACCCACCTCGACGACCTGGTCACCCACCTCGCCACGGACCATGAGGACGTCGCCCCCGACGAGCCGTACGTCGTCAGCGGCGAGATCGGCGCGACCTGTCTGTACGCCGTCTACGACCCCGTCTCCCGCGTGTGCACCTTCGCCACCGCCGGTCACATCCCGCCCGTCGTCCTGCTCCCCGACGGCACGGCCCGCGTGGTCGAGCTGACCCCGGGGCCGTTGCTCGGCATCGGCGGACTGCCCTTCGAGTGCACCGAGCTGGAGCTGCCCGAGGGCAGTCTGCTGGCCTTCTGCACCGACGGTCTGGTCGAGGCGCGCGGCCGTGACGTCGGCGCCGGGCTCGACCGGCTCCGCGAGGCGCTCACAGGCCCCGTCTGCTCGCTGGAAGCCACCTGCGACACCATCCTCAAGGCCCTGCTGCCCGCGAGCCCGTCCGACGACGTGGCCCTGCTCCTCGCCCGCACCCGCGCCCTGCACGCCGACCAGGTCGCCGCCTGGTCCCTGCCCTCCGACCCGGCGATCGTGGCTGACGCCCGGGCCCAGGCCGCCCGTCAGCTCGCCGCGTGGGGGCTGGGGGAGGCCGCGTTCGTCACGGAACTCGTGGTGAGTGAACTGGTCACCAACGCCATCCGCTACGGCGCCGTACCGATCGGCCTGCGGCTGATCCGCGACCGGACCCTGATCTGCGAGGTCTCCGACGCCAGCAACACCGCCCCGCACCTGCGCCGCGCCCGCACCTACGACGAGGGCGGCCGCGGGCTGCACATGGTCGCCCAGCTCACCCAGGGCTGGGGCACCCGCCAGACCCCCCTCGGCAAGACGATCTGGGCCGAACAGTCCCTCCCGGCCGGCTGACCATGGCACAGCACACCAGAAGCGACGGCTCCGGTGGTGGCACGCACACGCTGGGTCTCCTCTACCCGCCCGCCGGCCGCCTGGGCGACTACACCACCATGCAGCTCGCCTTCGTCGGCGGAGTGGCCGAGGCCGCCGCCGAGCACGGCTACGACCTGCTGCTCGCGCCCGCAGGCACCCACGACGATCCCTCGTTCCCGCGAATGATCGACGACCGGCGGGTCGACGGCGTGATCGCCATGGAGATCCGCCGGGAGGACGACCGGGTCGAGCGGCTGGCCGAGGCGGGCTTCCCCTTCGTGGCCATCGGCCGCAACCACCGGGCCGACGTGGCCGGCTGGGTCGACCTGGACTTCGCCGGACTGGCCGGCGGCTGCGTCCAGCACCTCGCCGACCTCGGCCACCGCAGAATCGCCTTCGTCAACCGGTCGGAACAACTGTTCAACAGCGGCTACGGCTTCGCCCGCCTCGGGGACGAGGGCTACACCGAGATGATGAAGAAGCTGCTGCTCACCCCGCACGCCTACCTCTGCGGCGACGATCTCGCCTCGGGAGAGGAGGTCGTGGAGCGGATCCTGGACGACGACCCGGCGACGACCTCGCTGGTCACCCTGAACGAAGCGGCCCTGGAAGGCGTCTACCGCGGACTCACCCGGCACGGCCGCAGCGTGCCGCGTGACTTCTCCGTCGTCGGCGTCGCGGCCAGCCCCTGGGCCGAACAGGTGAACCCGCCGCTCACCGCGGCCGAGATACCCGCCAAGGAGATGAGCCGGGTCGCCGTCGACCTGATGGTGCGGCGGCTGCGCTCACCCGACGCGCCTCCCCGGCACGTCCTGCTGAAACCCCTGATCACCCTGCGCGCGAGCACGGGGCGCTGCCAGCCGGTACCGGGCTCGGAACCCGAGGGCGGTCTCCCCGATTTCCCCGATTTCGACCTGGATTTCTGATACGTCGGTTTCTGTGCCCCTGATCGCCCCGATCACCGAACCCCGGGAGCAGAAGATGTCGTACCCCCTCGACCGCCGCGGCTTCCTGCGCACCTCGGGCGCGACCGCGGCGGCTGCCGCCCTCGGCGTCGGCGGAGCCCTGACCTCCTGCAGCTCGGCCGAGTCGGGCCCGGTGACGCTCAGCTGGTGGGACTACTTCACCCTGGACAACTTCCAGCCCGGAATGAACCGCCTGATCAAGGACATCGAGGCCGGCGTCCCGGATGTCAGGATCGAGCGGCGGAGCTTCCCGTTCGCGGAGCTGGAACGGCAGATCACCCTGGGCGCGATCTCAGGCGACCTGCCCGACCTCGCGATCGTCGACAACGTCGCCATGAACACCCTCGGCGGCAGCAGCCTACTGGCCGACCTCACCGCCCGAGTCGCGAAATGGGGCCAGGCCGACCATTACTACAAAGGCCCCTGGGATGGCTGCCAGGTCGGCGGAAAGACCCTCGGCATCCCCAACAACAGCAACTGTCTCGCCCTTTACTGCAACACCCGCCTGCTCAAGTCCGCCGGCGTGGAACCCCCCACCACCTGGGGGGAACTGGCCACCGCCGCCCAGAAGCTGACCAGTGGGGACCGCTACGGCCTGGCGCTGAGCGCGATCAAGACCGAGGAGGGTGTCTTCCAGTTCCTGCCGTTCCTCTGGCAGGCAGGCGGCGACCTGGACACCTTCGGCACCTACGGCGCCACCGCCCTGACCTTCCTCGACGAGCTGATCGCCAAGGGCTCCCTCTCCGAACAGTGCGTGGGCTGGACCCAGCAGGACGTCAACACCCGGTTCCTCAACCAGCGCGCCGCGATGCAGATCAACGGCCCGTGGCAGATCCCCACCCTGGAGAAGGCGGACTTCGACTGGAACGTCGTCGCCCTGCCCCGCGACAAGGAGGCCGCCACCTGTCTGGGCGGTGAGAACTGGGTCGTGATGGCGAGCAGCAATCACGCCGACAAGGCGTGGGAGGTCCTGGAGCACACCCAGCGCCCCTCGGTCCTGGTCCCGTACCTGGTGTCCTTCGGTGAACTTCCCGCCCGCAAGGACCTCGCCGGTCGGGGCAGCTGGGCCTCCGACCCGGCCCTGCGGCTCTTCCTCAGCCAACTGCCCCTCGCCCGGCCACGCCAGTACGGCGCCCACTACGCCGAGGCCTCACAGGCCGTCGCGGAGGCGGAGCAGGCCGTGCTCGCCGGGTCCGCATCGCCGTCCGCCGCCGCGAAGACCGCGACCGGAAAGATCGAAAAAGCCCTGGGCGAGCAGTGAAACAGCCCCTCTCGCCCTCCGCGCGCCGCCGCCGCGCCGGCTACCTGTTCTGCCTGCCGGGCATGGCCTTCCTCGCCCTCTTCCTGGCCTACCCGCTCGGCTACACCGTGTGGACCTCCGTCCATGACGTCGACCTGAGTCAACTCCTGGGCGGAGCCGAGCGGTTCAACGGACTGGACAACTACCGGGCAGTGACCGGCGACCCGGCCTTCTGGCACTCGGTACGCCTCTCCCTGGTCTTCACCCTGGGCTCGCTGCCGCTCCAGTTCACGATCGGCTTCGCCCTGGCATTGCTCTTCGCCCGCCCGTTCCCCTTCAACGGACTGCTGCGCTCACTCCTGCTGGTCGCCTGGCTGCTGCCACCGGTGGTCAGCGGCACCCTCTTCCGCTGGATGCTGGACGCGGATTCCGGCGCCTACAACGCCCTGTTCCAGGCGGTCGGCCTGGACGCCCTGTCCCACGACTGGCTCACCGACCCGTCCACCTCCATGGCGGGGGTGATCTTCGCCAACGTCTGGGTCGGCGTGCCCTTCAACATGCTGCTGCTCCTGGTCGGACTGCACACCATCGACCCCGAGCTCCACGAGGCCGCCGCCCTCGACGGCGCGAGCGCCTGGCAGCGCTTCCGCCATCTCACCCTCCCGCTGATGCGGCCGGTCTCGGTGACCGTCCTGCTTCTCGGGCTCGTCTACACCTTCAAGGTCTTCGACCTCGTCTTCGTGATGACGGGCGGCGGCCCCGTCGACGCCACCCGCGTGCTCTCCCTCTACGTCTACGAGGTGTTCTTCACGTTCTTCCGGTTCGGACAGGGTGCGGCGGCGGGCCTGTTGCTGCTCGCCGTACCGCTGCTGGCAGGTGTCCGGTACGTACGGCGGCTGCGCCGCGAGGACGAGGCGCCGACGGGAGGTGTCGTATGAATACACCGCGCCACCCGTGGCTGCTGACCGCGACGGCCACGGGGATCACCGCCGCCTTCCTGTTGCCGGTGTACTGGATGGTGAAGACCAGCCTCACCCGGCCGGACCGCATCCAGGCGCCGAACCCGCAGTGGGCGCCCAGCCCCGTCACCGGCGAGAACTACGCTACGGCCCTGGGCTACGAGGGACTGCCCCGAGCCCTGCTCAACAGCCTGGTCATCTCCAGTGGGGTGGTCGCGCTCACCCTGCTGCTCGGCGTCCCCCTCGCCTACGCGCTCGCCCGGGCCCGGATGCGCGGCTCGGGCGTGATGGTGCTCGCGCTTCTCGTCGCCCAGCTCCCGCCCGCCATCGTGCTGGCGGCCCCGCTGTTCATCCTCGAACGCCGGGCCGGCCTCACCGACACCCACCTCGGTCTGATCGCGGCCGACACGACGCTGACGCTGCCCTTCACGGTGATCGTGCTGCGTCCCGTGATGCGCGGAGTCTCCCCGGAGCTGGAGGAGGCGGCCCTGGTCGACGGCTGCGGACTGCCGGGGGTGCTGCGGCGGATTGTCCTGCCGCTCATGGTGCCCGGTGTGGTCGCGGCGGCCGGACTGTCCTTCCTGATCGGCTGGGGCGAGTTCCTGTTCGGCCTCACGCTCGCCCAGGGACCGGACGTCCAGCCCGTCACCGTCCTGCTCAACTCCTTCATCGGACAGCACGGGACGTCGTGGGGGGCCCTGATGGCCACCGCCACCCTCATCAGCATCCCGGTGGTCTGCGTCTTCGCCGTCTTCCAGCGCTTCGTCGTCGGCGGGCTCACCGCGGGCAGCGTGAGGGGCTGATCGCCATGCATCCCCGTGACAGCACACCCTGGGTGGCACCACCTCCGCCCATGCACCCGGCCGCGCTGGATCCCCTGGCCGACGCTTGCGTCGCCCACACGGGCAAGGACGGCGTGACCCTCGGCGTACGCACAGCGGCCGGACGTACCGGCACCCTCCGCCTGCGCCCCGCGACCGGCAACTCCCTGCGGATCACACTGCGGTTGGATGAGGTGCCGAAGGCGCACCGGGTCTTTGTCGTCACCGCACCGACGGACACCGGCTGCACGGTCGAGCGGTCACCGGACACGCTCACCCTCCACCTCGACACACTGGTACTGGAAGTCCGTCTGGCGCCCCTGGCCATGGAGCTGACAGGGTGTCACCTGTGTCAGGCCACCGACGTGCGCGACCCCAGCGACCGTACGACCGTGCTGCCCCTCGGTGTCACCGAACTCGCTGACGGTCAACTGGCCTACCACGACAGCTGGATCACCGAACCCGACGAGCACTTCTACGGCCTCGGCGAACGCTTCACCGGCCCCGACCTGCGCGGCCAACGGGTCGACTGCTGGGTCGAGGACGCCCAGGGCTCGACCGGCACCCGCTCCTACAAGGCGGTCCCCTTCCTGCTCTCCAGCCGGGGCTACGCCGTCCTGGTGGACACCACCACCGCGGCCTCCTTCGACCTCGCCCACAGCAACACCGGCGCCTGGTCGCTGACGGTCCCCGACGAGGCGCTCGACTACTACCTGATCACCGGCACCCCCGCCGAGTGCCTGCGCACCTACCGTGACCTGACCGGCCCCGCCCTGCTGCCCCCGGAGTGGGCCTTCGCCCCCTGGATCTCCGGCGGCTTCCGCCGGGACAGCGCGGCCGACGTACGCGAGCGCGCCCGCCGTGTCCGTGAACTGGGCTTCCCCTGCGAGGTGTTGCACATCGACACGTACTGGCAGCGACACGGCTGCTGGTCGGACATGGAGTGGGACGCCGAGGCGTTCCCGGATCCGCGCGGGCTGATGACCGACCTGGCCGGACAGGGCTTCCACGTCTCGCTCTGGATGAACCCGTACCTCAGCGTCGACAGCCCCTACTTCACCGAGGCGGACCGCAACGGCTGGTTCCTGCGCACCGCTTCGGACGCCAGCTGGATCGGGCAGGTCTGGGGCGGCGCGCACCCGGACTCGGCCGTCCTCGACCTGACCCACCCCGGCGCCGCCGACTGGTTCCGGGGCCGCGTCCGCCAAGTACTGGCCACCGGGGTCTCGGTCCTGAAGACCGACTTCGGCGAGGCGGTCCCCGTGGAGGTGGTCGGGTACGACGGCATGACCGGCGACCGGCTGCACAACCTCTACCCCCTCCTCTTCAACGACCTGGTCGCCGGGGTCACCCGGGAAGTCGCGGGCCACGGCCTGACCTGGGGCCGCTCGACCTGGACCGGCGGCCAGCGGCACGGCGCCAAGTGGACCGGCGACTCCAACGCGAGCTGGCAGGACCTGGCGTCCACCCTGCGCGCGGGCCTGGCGCTCTCCTTCTCCGGTCACCCCTTCTGGAGCCATGACATCGGCGGCTTCCACGGCACACCGGATCCCGAACTCTTCGTCCGCTGGGCCCAGTTCGGCCTGCTGTCACCGCTCAGCCGGTTTCACGGCATGACGTCCCGGCAGCCCTGGGACTTCGGCGAGCAGGCGTACGCGGCCGTCCTGCACGCGGCCCGCCTGCGCACGAGCCTGCTGCCGTACATCCACTCGGCCGCCGCCGACGCGGTCCACACCGGCGAGCCGCTCGCCCGCCCCATGGCCCTGGACCACCCCGACCGCCCGGACGCCCATGCCGCCGACCTCCAGTACCTGCTGGGCCCCGACCTGCTGGTCGCCCCGCTGTACGCGCCGGGAGGGCGGAGACAGGTCTGGTTCCCGCCGGGGGAATGGCTGCCGTACACGGGCTCCGCGGGCCCGGTCGCCGGTCCGGTCTGGCACCGTGTCGAGCTTCCCCTGGCCACCGCGCCCCTCTGGCTACGGGCCGGAGCGCACGTTCTGTGAGCGGGACGTCGCACACCGCCCGGTGCCGCGTGCTGACAGTCCGGGGCGCTCCCGACGTGGGACTCTGGGACGAAAGAGGTATCCGCAGGAGGCACTCGACGTTTCCAGCGGTAGACCGTGCCGGTCTGGTCTGGTCTGGTCTGGTCTGGTCTGGTCTGGTCTGGCCAACCGTGCGCCACTGGTCCCTCGGCCGGCTCCTGCTTCAACACCGCAAGCGGCGCCTCGCCGCGCGGGCGGCCTGGTGCCGTACACCTCACCCGCCACGTGGCGCAAGGACGAACTCGCCTCCACCGTGGTCGACATCGAATTCCGGGCTATCGACGAAATCGAAAACCTCGGACCGTCTTCCGAAGGAAGCGCTCCCGACTGGGACAACCCCTGACCACTCCCCGTTCCGCCGGGCCCCGGGCCTCAAGAGTCCCGGGGTCTCGTGCTGCCGGTGGCCGGCTGCTCCGCCCGGATGCGGACGCGGGCCTGCAACGCAAGATGCAACACGGGCACCAGGAGCCTCTATCCGGGGCATCACCACAGGTCAGGGGTGAAACGCGCTGCGGTGTTTCACTGGCCGCGTTTCAGTGCCCGGGGCTGGTGTTGCAGTCGGCGACGCCGGGCTGAGGGGAAGCTCTGCGAGGCCGGGACCGGCGCTGACAGACTCAGGTGCGTCGTGATCACCGAACGTCGACGCCAGGACGCGTTGAGCCGGCAGGAACAGCCCTGGCAGCCGGGCCCGAACGATCTGCCCTTCACCACCCACTGATCAGCCCGCACGGCGACCGCCATCTCGGATTCACCGATGTCGGAGGCCGGTACCACCGGCTGTGGCAGCACAAGTCTCCCGAGAGGCTCCACACCGGCGACGCCATCTTCCTGCGCCCCAGCGACATCAACCAGATCATCAGCTACGCCATGACCTGGGTCCGCAACCACCCGGAAGATCCCCGCGGTTACGAACTCATCGACGAAGTCGCCGCCGGCTCAAAGGCGATCCTCATGCACTTCGCCCAGGCCGCGCAGGCGCCCACAGCGCTAAGACCGCCTCTCCCGCCCGGCCTGCACGGCGTCCACGCGGGCCGGGCGGGCCGGGCCTTCCCGGGGCCGACGGTCGTCAGCAGGCGGCCGCCCGCACAAGCGGGCCGCCCCCTTGTGCGGTTACAGGCTGAGGTAGAAGCGCACCGTCGTCCCGTCGTCGCCGGTGTGCACGCGCACCAGATCGGACACGTAGTGGACCAGCATCAAGCCCCGGCCGCCCACCTGCCCGCGCTCCGGCGGGCGGCGGCCGGCCAGCGGATCAGTAAGCCGGCCCGCATCACGGACCTCGATCACGAGCTGTTCCTGCTCGGCCCAGACCGCGAGCGTCCCACGGCCTCCGCCGTGCACCACGCTGTTGGTCGTCAGCTCCGCGACCGCCAGCTCCACATCCATCAGCCGCTCACCGGCCAGGCCCAGCCGCGCGGCCTGAGCCAGAGCGAAATGACGGACCGCCGGAAGGTCCTCCCCGCCGTAGGAGAAGACCGCGGCGTCCGGCACCGTCGGCAGCTCCTGGTTGTAGCGGGAGACGACCGCCTGCCAGTCGTAGACGTCGCTGGCCCACTCACGGCCCTCCCCGCTGATGAGGGTCGGGTGGGTGACCCGCGCATCGGCGATCACCTGCGGATCCAGCCGCACCTCGTCGTACGGGCACAGGATTGTCACCGCCCTGCCCTCGAACGCGGCGTTGATCAGGGCCTCGTGCTGCGCGCACGCTGGGTACTCCACCGTGCTGCGCCCGGCCCAGATCGGTTCACCGATGATCCGTACCCGACCCCGCGGGTGTGCGTCGGCGAATCCGCGCAGCACCTTGGGGATGATCCGCCCGGGATTGCGGCCGGCCTCGGTCATGTCCAGGAACAGGATGCCCTCGGCATCCGCGCCCAGCCCGCTCTTGATCAGTTCCAGGTTGGGGCCGGGCACTGCGACGGCCATCGGCTCGCCGTTGTCCAGGCCCTCGCGCAGGAACGACACCGTCTGCCGCGTGTACTCCTGCTCGGTGCGGTAGAACAGGGCAGGGTGCACGAACGCCTCGTGGGTGGTGACCGTGCTCATCACAGCGCCACCTCGATCCGGTCCAGACCCGGCCAGAACATCTCCAAAACCCGTGGCAACTGCGGCGGCGGATACTCCACCACGACCCGCCCGCCCGGCAGGTTCATGGCAGTGACCGCCAGCGCGCTCACTCCGGCCACGTCGACGAACACCACGTCCGACAGCTCCACGTACGACACGCTCTCGTGCTGCCGGGCCAGCTCCGTCAGGGCCTGCTCCCAGGAGGGACGCGTCATGGCGCTGATCTCACCGCGGGCGCGTATACCAGAACGACCGCCGGGCAACGGGCTCACCTCCAACGCGACCTTCCCGGGCACCGCCGGGCCGGTTCCGCCCACCGCATGTGGGGCATCCACGCTCGGACTCCTTCACATCAAGCCACCTGCCGGCCGCCTTGACACACGCCGGAGAGAAACTCCCCCAGCGTGGGAGTGTATCCCGGCAGACAGCCGCAGCCCCGCGCCGGCTGCGGCCGGGAGCGGGCCACGGCCGTGCAGGGCCTGCGTGATCGGCGTCATCATCACCAGGCTCACCGGCATCTGGACCGCGACCAGATGGTGCCGGCCGCCCGCGGCTTCGGCGGCCAGGGCGAGCAGCTCCCCCACCGTGAACGCTTCCTCTTCCAGGCCCGCCCACGTGGCGATGCCGTACCCGGCCACGTTCCCGGCTGCCACGGCTTCCTCGAGGACGACGAACGCCTCCCGCATCGCGCGGTGCAGGGCCGGCGGTCGCCGGGATGGGCGCGCTCCGGGTTGTGCAGCAGGACCAGGTCCAGCCGCTCGCGCCCGAGCTGCCCGCGGTTGCGGCCCATCTGCCGGCGCACGTACGGCGGGGCGAGGCTGTGCCCGGCCACCGCCTGGTCCTCGGTGAGAACCCCGGCGTTCACCGCATCGGCGCCGGTCGCCGCGCTGAAGTACCCGGCCTTGGTGGAAACCCGCACGGTCGGGTGGGCGGCCAGGACGGCCGCGCAACTGGTCGAGGCGGTCCTCGCCGGGGCCGGGCGACCGGTCTTCCGGTCTTCCGGTCTTCCGGTCTTCCGGTCTTCCGGTCTTCCGGTCTTCCGGTCTTCCGGTCTTCCGGTCTTCCGGTCTTCCGGTCTTCCGGTCAGCGGCCGAAGCCCGTGGCCAGTGGTTTCCGCAAGCCGTCGTCGGCGGCCATGGCCTGGACGATGGCGGGATCGAGCGGGCGGCCGAAGAGTGTGCCCAGGACGAAGTCCGCAGTGACCGCCCAGACATCGACGGCCCGGCTGAGCAGGTAGTGGTTGCCCCCTGCCACTTCGAACCTGCAGACATCGGGGGTGATCTCACGGACTCGCTCGGCGTAGGCCAGGGACTGCTCGGCACTCGCCTCACTGCGGTCCTTGTCGCCGTGCACGATCAGCACCTTGCGGCCTGCCAGGTGCTCCACCGGGTCGGGCCCCGGCAGCCACGGCGCTATCCCGGCGACGCTGACCACATGGGGGTGACCCGCGGCCCAGAACGCCGCACGACCGCCGAGCGAGTTGCCCACCAGCGCCACTGGGACGTCCCCGTAGCGTCGTCGCAGCTCCTCCAGCGCCCACTCGGCGTCCGCCGCCGTGCTGGCCTCCTCGCCGTTCCAGCCACGGAATCGGTAGGTGAGCATGTGCACGGCGATGCCGTCCGCTCCCCCGCGCTCGGCGAGCTGCCCGGCCAACGCCCGCATGCCCCACGCGGCGAGCTTCATGGGCTTGCGATGGCTGGAGACCGAGCCTCCGGGCAGGAGCAGAGCGACAGCTCTCACCTCGTCCACTCCCTGATGGGCAGTCAACTCGGGTGCGCGCTCTGTCCGGTTCCTCATCGCTACCCTCCGTGTACTGGCCGATGCGAGCCCAGTCTCACACCGCGGCCGGGGCCGTCGACAGTGAGTCCTGTAACCCGCGGGGCCGGACATTTGTCATACGCAGGGCTGTGACGTGCTCATGTAGCGGGTGCCCACCAAAAGGCCCGTACCCCCGCGCGTTCGCTTCCGTTCTAGTGGTTGTCGCAACACCCCAGTTCCGGGGATGCGATGGACTTCAAGATCCGGCGATCACCTCCTGGACGGTGCTGTGCGGAACGTAGACCCACCGGGCGGAGAAGTTCTTCGCGATCACCCCAGGCAGCCAGAACCGCTGATATCCGCCCAGGGCGATGCTGGTGGGGATTTCGAAGACCGTGACACTGGCCTGCTCGGTCAGCCGCAGCCCCGTGCGGACCATGAGGTCGCTGAACGTCGCGTTGCGGGCCGCCCACCGGCCGCGGAACCGGCCCAGAAGGCAGCCCGTCCGGGCCGTAGCCCCGAAGCCCCACATCCCGCCAGAACCGGTAGGTCGCCGGCGGCATCCACTCGATGCGCTCCCCCTTGGCCGCGGGCGGCGGCGACGATCGTGGCGCCGCGGGCGGCCAGGGCCTTGGCGCTGGCGGCGCCGATGCCGGAGGAGGCGCCGGTGATGACGACGACCTTGTCCTTCAGGTGGTTCATGGGGGTCTCCCGGTGCGGTGGTTCAGCGCGCCTTCCCTGGTGAGGGCAGCGCGGCGGAGGCTGTACGGGTGGGGAGGTCAGCGCTTGACGACGTACGCGTACTGGGCCGGCCAGGTCGGCTCGGTGCCGAGTGTGAGCGCGGCGTGCTGGGCCCAGTAGGGGTTGCGGAGCAGTTCGCGGCCGAGGAAGACGGCGTCGGCCTGCCCGCTGGTGAGGATGTCCTCGGCCTGCTGCGGCTCGGTGATGATGCCGACGGCAGCAGTAGTGATACCGGCCTGGTTGCGGGCCTGATCTGCGAAGGGCACCTGGTAGTTCGGTCCGGCGACGATCTTGGCGTCGCGGACCATGCCGCCGGTGGATACGTCGAGCAGGTCGACGCCGCGGGCCTGGAGTTCCTTGGCGAGGCGGACGGTGTCGTCCCCGGTCCAGCCCTCGCGGGCGTCCTCTGGGTTCTCGGTCAGCCAGTCGGTGGCCGAGGCGCGGAAGAAGACCGGCAGGTCCTCGGGCCACACGGCGCGGACGGCGTCGACGACTTCCAGGGCGAAGCGGATGCGGTTCTCGAAGCTGCCGCCGTAGGCGTCGGTGCGGTGGTTGGACGCCGGGGAGAGGAAGGAGTTGATCAGGTAGCCGTGGGCGCCGTGCACCTCGGCGACCTGGAAGCCGGCGGCCAGAGCGCGCCGCGCGGAGTCGGCGAAGTCCCGTACCAGCTGCTGGATCTCCTCCACGGTCAGCTCGTGCGGGACAGCAAGGCCGTCGTACGCGATCGCACTGGGAGCGACGGGCTGCCAGCCGTTCTCCTCCTCGGAAAGGTAGCGGTCGGAGAGCCAGGGCTTGTCCACCGACGCCTTGCGGCCGGCGTGGGCGAGCTGGATGGCCGGGACGGCACCGTGGGCCTTGATGGCCGCGGTGATGCGGGTGAACGCCTCCTGCTGGCGGTCGTTCCACAGGCCCAGGTCCCAGGGGCTGATGCGCCCGTCGGGCCGGACGCCGGTGGCCTCGGCCATGACCAGACCGGCGCCGCCGGCGGCGCGGGAGGCCAGGTGGGTGAGGTGGAAGTCGGTGGGCGCACCGGTCTCCGGACCCTCGGAGGCGGCGGAGTACATGCACATCGGCGACATCCACACCCGGTTGGGTATCTGAAGGGAACGCAGGGTCAGGGGGGTGAACAGGGAACTCATGCGGGGGGTGCTTCTCTCGTGGTCGGTGATCGATGACAGCGCGGGGTCCTGCTGCCGTCGGAGGTCAGGCGATGATCGTGTGGAGGCCCGCGATGGCCGAGGCGTAGGCCGTCTCGAGGACCGTGACGGCTTGGTGAGCGGTGGTGCCCTCGGCGGGATCGAAGGTGGCGTGCCAGCTGAGGAAGGCGTCGCCGCTGTCGGCGACGGGCTGGACGTGCAGCGTCGAGCGGTATCCGCGGACCGGCAGCGGTGCCTCGACGATTTCGTACGTCAGCTTCCGGTCGGCGTCGTCCAGCGCCACGAGCCGTTCCCGGTAGGTGCTTCCGTCCACCCCGGTGAGAAGGCGGACCGCACCGGGGTGCGCCCGTTGCCGCCTCCGGTGATCTCGCTCGCCCGGATGGCCGGGTGCCAGTCGGGCAGGCCGTTGAACCGCCGGACGACGGCCCATGTCTCGTCTGCGGAGCTGGTGAAGACCGAGCTCCAGTACGCCTGTGCCATCAGGCGGGCAGACGGGTGTCGAGGACGAAGTTGGTCTCGATGAGCTGGCCGGGGAAGAACAGGTGGGCCACGCCGATGGTGCTGCTGGTGGGGCGGTGGTCGCCGAAGTAGGCCAGGTTGGCGGCCGCCATCGCGTTGTTGTACTTCGGCAGGTCCACGATGTACTGGGTCTCGGAGGCGACCTGGTTGCGGGTGGCGCCGTAGTGGGCGAGGACCTTCTCGAAATTGGCGAAGACCTGCTCGCTCTGGGCCTCGAAGTCGCCGGCGTGGAGGAAGTTGCCCTCGTCGTCGTGGGAGAGCTGGCCCGAGACATAGATCGTGTGGTCGACCTTGATGGCCTGGGCGAAGCCGAACTCGCTCTCGCCCGAGACGCCGTGGCTGTAGGAATCGATCGCAGTCATGGAGGTTGTCCTTCTCTGGTGGGGGTGCGGGGGTGGATGGGGTGCCGGGCTCAGACGGCTCTACCGTCTTGATCGGGTTGTTCGAGCCATTCGTAGGGTTGGGTCGCCCAGGGGTGCTGGGTATGGCTATCAGGCGGCTGCCGTCTCGTGGCTTGCCTCGCTTCGCCGCCCGGCACCCCACGACGACTCGGCCGCCGATTAGGAAGTGCGAACAAGCCGCTGCGTAGAGCAATGCCGGCGAGGTCGTCCGTGGCACGAACAGCACGCACACACACGCCAGGAGCACGATGAGCCGGATATGGGCGGGGATCGACAGCGGCAAGGGCCATCACCACGGCCTCGCGGTGGACGCCGACGGCAAGACGCTGCTGTCGCGGAGGGTCGCCAACGACGAACCCGAGCTGCTGAAGCTGATCGGTGACGTCCTCGACCTGGCCGACGGCCGTGAGGTCACCTGGGCCATCGACATGACCGGCGGGAAACCCGCGCTGCTGCTGGCCCTGCTGGTCAGCCACGGCCAGGAGGTCCTCTACATGCCCGGCCGTCTGGTGAACCGGGCGTCCGACGGCTACCGCGGCGAGGGCAAGACCGACGCCCGCGACGCCTACGTGATCGCCGACCAGGCCCGGATGCGCCGCGACCTGCGGCCCATCCGCTAACTACGGCTGCTTGACAACAGCATTAGGAAGCGAGGCGGGCGACCGCGTCCGCGACGGGGGTGTCGCCGGAGGTCAACTCGACGATGACGCGGCTCAGGCGCGGCTCGTGCAGGGCGGCGTCGATGAACGCGGCGACATCGTCGCGGTGCACGTCGCCGTACTCGACAGCGGACCCGGCGGTGACCCGGCCGCTGCCGGGGGTGTCCAGCAGGGTTCCGGGACGGACGATCAGCCAGTCGAGATCCGTGCGCGTCAGATACACGTCGGCACTCTTCTTGACCTTGATGTAGTGCTCGAAGCCCTCACCGCCCTCGCCGCCGCGCAGCGCGTCGGGGAAAACCGAGACCAGGACGAACCGCGACACCCCGGCAAGCACGGCCGCGTCGGCGGCCTTCTGAAGGCCCTTGCCGTCGATCAGCGTCGTCTTGTCCATGCCGGTGCCGTGCGCGCCGGCCGAGAAGACCACCGCGTCATGGCCCCGCATCTTCTGCGCGAGGTCGTCGACCGCGTCGGCGATGAGATCACCGATCACCGGTGTCCCGCCGGCCTCTCCCACACTCTCGCCCTGAGCGGGCCCGCGATGCATGCCGGTCACCGAGTCCCCGCGAGCGGCGAGGAGTTGCGTGAGGCGGCGGCCGACTCCACCCGCCGCGCCGATCTGGAACACCTTCATGAGCTCATCCCGTCTTTCGAGTGGTGAGTGGCAAGGGGTGCTGTGGCCGCCGGTCAGGCGGCGAACACCTGGGAGTCGTCGGCGAACGCTTTGAACTCCAGGGCGTTGCCGGCCGGGTCGAGGAGGAACATCGTGTGCTGCTCGCCCTGCTGGCCCTCGAAGCGGACGTAGGGCTCGATGACGAACTCGGTGCCCGCCGCACGCAGCCGGTCGGCGAGGCCCTGGAACCCGGGGATCGTCAGGATCACCCCGAAGTGCGGTACCGGGACGTCGTGACCGTCGACCGGGTTGTGTATGCGCTGCGCGCGCTCCGGTGCCAGGTGCGTGACGAACTGGTGGCCGTGCAGATTCCAGTCCACCCAGGTGTCGGCGCTGCGGCCCTGCTCCAGCCCCAGCACATCGCCGTAGAAACGACGCGCAGCGGACAGGTCATCGACCGGCACGGCCAGGTGGAACCGGGGGATCGGAGAGTTGAGGACAGTCACGGCATTGCCTTTCCGAGAGTGGGCCAACCTCGTTGTCCTAATGTTAACAATGAGACAACATGCTGATGTTAACATTAAGACGTAGTCCGAGGAGGTGCAAATCAGACATGAGTGATCAGGGCAAGGTGTCCCCGGCCCGCCGCCGTGGCCTGTCAGACGAGGTCGCGGACCGGATCCGGGAGGCCATCTTCAGCGGGGTCTACGCCCCCGGCGCCCAGCTCCGAGAGGTGGAACTGTCCGCCACGATGGACGTCAGCCGCGGCCCGGTACGGGAAGCACTGCGGGTACTGGAAGGTGAGGGACTGGTCCACTGCGCGTGGCACCGCGGGACGACAGTGACGACGGTGTCTGCTGAGGATGTCGCGGAGCTCGACAGCCTGCGTGGCGCACTGGAGGACCTGGCTGTCCGCCAAGTGATCACGCGCGCCTCGGACGAGGACCTCGCGTCGCTCGCCAAGGCAGCCGAGGTCATGAAGCACGTCACGGACGCCCACGAGATGGTGCGACTGGACATCGCCTTCCACGACGCCGTCTTCGCCGCCGCCGGCCACCAGCGCCTCGCCGACGCCTGGGACGGCATCCGGTGCCAGGTCCACCTATTCCTGCTGACCCGGATCAACCTCAGCACCGACGGGTACCTCGGCTGCATCCCGCGCGAACACCACGGGCTCGTGACCGCGCTGCGCTCCCGCGACACCGAAACTGCCCTCGACCTCTTCGCCGCACACCGTCGCCACGCCGTCGACGTGGTGACCGGTGGGCACTCCGACCCGAACTGAGCGCCACGGGCGGGCCGCCCGCAGTCAGTCGGCCAGGAGTTCCTGGGGGCGGGCTATGGCTACACCACCACGGACGGCACCTGGGCAGGGCGCCGATCACCCCGAAACGCTGATCATTGCCTTCAGGAAATCTGCAGCCGATACTGCCGCGTTGCGCCCCGCCGGTGATCCGGCGGGGCGCCGTACACGGATCCACACGGGCCCCCACTCGGCACGTCTGCCGGGTAGGAGTGCCCGTGCCCTACGGAGGCAATAGGCCAACCGCTCTGACATGCCGCTCACTCAGCTGGTCACTGACCGACTCTGCACAAGGGTGCGGGTGCCGTAAGAAGACGGCGTGGGTGTGGATGGCGCGCGGGATGCGGGGGATGAGCTCCGCCGGGTCGTCGCCCGCGTAGAGGCACTGGTGGAGTGTCGGTATTCGAGGGTTGCAGTATTCGCCGTAGAGCGAGCAGTTCCGTACCCGGCCCGGTCACGTCAGCGGTGACAAGGTGTAAAGCTCTCGCCGAAGGGGCGCTTTGCCCGACGGCGACCACTCCCCCATTGAGGTCGACCAACCCCCTTACGGGCGGATGCTGCCCGGCATCCGCGGCCTGCGCCTGGACGTCACCGAGGTCCGGGCGAAGTTCACGTACGACGACCACAAGCCCGTCGAGCAGCGCGCTGACACTGCCCGCCGGCTCACCGAACGCGGCACAGGACTGGACGCGCCCACCGCTGCCCAGCAGATGCGCCGCCTGAACGCCACCGGGTCGTGGAAATCCTGACCCCGCCACCCCAGCCTGCCTTCCCGGAACGGATTCCCTCGCGATGACCACCTTCCGCATCAGCCCGGCTGTCACCGACGCCTTCCCCGACACCCTCATCGCCATCGTCACCGCCACCGGCCTGCGCGGCCGCGAGCCCTGGCCCCATACCGCCGCCGCACTCGACGACCTGGAGCGGGAGCTCGCCGCCGGCACGTGGCAGCCCGCCGGCTAGGGTGACCCGCGCATCGAGGCATGGCACACCGCCTACCGCTCCTTCGGCACCAACCCCCGCCGTATCCGCCCCAGCGTCGACGCCCTCGGCCGTCGTCTCGCCAAGAAGGGGACGCTGCCCCGGATCAACCCGGCCGTCGACTCCTACAACGCCGTCTCCGTCCGCCACGGCCTGCCCGCCGGCGCCTTCGACCTCGACCACGTCACCGGCGACGTCCTCATCCGCCATGCCGAGGGCACCGAGACCTTCACCCCGCTCGGCGAACCGGACACCACCGAGCATCCCAAGGCCGGCGAGATCATCTACACCGACACCACCGACGTGCTGACCCGCCACTGGAACCACCGCGACGCCCACCGCACCCGCGTCACCGAAGACTCCACCCGCGTCGCCTTCGTCCTCGAAACCCTCCACGCCACCCGCGATGGCCACCTGCTCAAGACCGCCGCCGGCGAACTGCAGGAACTGCTCGCACCGCACGCTGAGCACACCGCGGTCCACTACCTCAGCCCCGACGCCAGCGCATGATCAAGCCCCCGCCGCCCGGACCGGACGGCTTCTGACTCAGCCTCGACGCACCTGCGCACGCCGGAACCCCTACGCACAACTGCGCAAGCCGCAGGATTGCGTGCGGGTTCCGCGTCTTGGGCTTGCAAGAACCTGCGAACCCGCGCGCTTCTCCCGTACCACGCAGAAGATCCGCCGCCGGGAACAGGGCCACTGGTACCCCCAGGAGCAGCTCATCGCGCTCGGAGTTCCGCGGCCGCGCCCCGGCGCCGACCCGGCCATCCGGCTGCACGAGGCCCTGGCCGCGGTCGGCACGCGCCACGTCCGTCACCGCGGCGCACACCGCTGGGTATTCCGGCTCGGCCGGCCCCGCCGCGAACGCGAGGAGATCCGGCTCGGACGGGCGGCCCAACAGCTTCCCCCAAGCATCCCGACCTCGAGCACGTCCCCTCCTGAACGCGGTGTGCCGAGCTCCCGCACGCCCACTCCCTCGCGCCACCTCGCCGCACCGTCCTGTTGGAGTCCTCATGCCCGCGCGTTCCGCCCACCGCCTCCTGAAGGCCCCTGATCTCGCCTGCCTGGTACGACCTGCTCGCCCCGCAGCTGTCCGGCGGGTAGGACTCCGCGGTCATGAACTACGTGTGCATGGAAGCCGCGCAGCGTGCCGGCGTGGCCGCTGACCGAGCGGTGCCGGTCCTTCCACGCCGTGATCACCGGCTCGATCAACGACCACTGCTCGTCCGACAAGTCACTCGGATACGGCTTGTGTTCACTCACTCGAACACATCACCCGATCAACAACCGCGGACCTGCGGATTCCGTCCCACCGCCACACCATCAGGCGACACCAGATCCACTCAAAGGCTCACAAACCGTCCACTCACCTGTGTGAGCATGGGACGAAAGGCGGCTCACCCCCACCGCGGCCCCGCTTCACCGTGGTCGCGACGGCAGTTCCCTCAGCGCCAGTTGATGCCGGGCAGGCGTACGTCGTAGCCGTCCAGCATGCGCAAGGTCCGCGCCCGCGTCCGGCCCTTCATGCAGGGCCAGGCGGCCTCCACCAGGCCGCTGTCGATCAGGAGCTGATCCAGCACCGCGAAATAGACGGCGCCTCTGACGTGCTGCGTGGGCTGGTCCACGACGCGCTCCACGAAGTCCCAGCACCGGCTGAGCAGTTCCGTGTCCGGGCTGTCGCTCCTCAGCTGCGGCATCAGCACCGGATCGGTGAAGCAGCCGGCGAGCAGTCCATACAACATCGCCGCCGCGTCCTCGGTCAGAACGGCAGCTTCCGCGGGTCTGTGGAACATCTCGGCGATGGACTCGGCAGATTCCGGGACCATACGCAGCAGTAGCGCGGGAATCCCTTCGGCCGGGACCTCCTGGGCCGGGTCGTCCCCGGGGGGTGCGTCGCCCATGTCTTCCTCAACGGTGTGCGGTGGTCGTGCCCCAGGGCGCGGAGTTTTCCTGCCGGTGCGCTGCGGACCCGTCCTCAACCCTCCTGCAGAGGGACCAGAGGCTACGACGCATAGGCGTGGATGCCGCCACGGACCAGATCCGCGAGGTGGGAACCCGTGCAATGCCTGGCCCTCCTCGGCGTCCGCAACCGCGTCAAACGCCGACCCGGCAGTTCCAGGAAGGTCCAGAGTCAGTCGAAGAGGGCAACGAGTCCATTCACCCAGATCGAGAGGAACAGAAGGGCCGCCACCAGGCAACCGACGCCCGCCAGCACACCGCCGGCCGTCCAGGGCTCGAAGGGCGCCTCGTGCTCGCCTTCCAGGTCACCTCGGCAGGAGGCGGGGTCGTCCCAGTCGACGGGGTGTCCCAACGCCTCGGCGCAGGCGGTCCGCACCGCGACCAGCTGTCCCCTGGCGAAGTCGGTGGCCGCCTTCGCCTCGGGGCCGTGCCAGGCGAGGGCCTTCATCCGGCACCCGGGAGACCCGTACCGCGCCTCGAAAGCGGCGGTCTCATCAGCGTTCCGGTCCTCTGCGAGGTACATCCAGCGTCCGGCCTCGGCCGCCTCGCCGTAGAGCCGGTAGACCTCGGCCAGACGACGGCGGAGCGTCAGGTCCTGCGGAAAGGATGAGATGAGACCGCGCAGACGCTGGCGCGCGACAGGAACCCGACCAGCAGCCAGGTCGGCATCAACTCGGGCAAGGGTCTCCCTCAGAGGCATGAACGCATGATCGACTACCGCACCGATCTACGTCGACCCGGTTTTGTCGCCCGGTGCCCGCTCGCCCCCAACGCCATCGGCGAACCTCACCGAGACACACCGGTTGCGGGACAGCACGGGGCTGTCCCGTCAGGCTCGTGATCATGTGCACACGCCTGCGCGCCAACTCCCGCTGCCCAGCCGGTTCACATGCGGCGAACACCCTCGACAGGAGTCCCCAGGCGTGCAGGGGGTTTGAATTCGCCGACACGGAACACACGGGTGTCCTGACACAGTCTTTATACGACCAGGTAGGAGACACACATCATGGGCATCATCGCCTGGATACTCATCGGTCTGCTCGCGGGCATCATCGCCAAGGCGCTCATGCCCGGCAAGGACCCGGGCGGCATCATCGTCACGATGCTCATCGGTATCGCGGGAGGTCTCCTCGGCGGCTGGCTCGGCAAGGTCATCTTCGGCGTCGACTCCATCGACGGCTTCTTCGACCTCTCCACCTGGATCGCAGCCATCATCGGCTCGCTCATCCTCCTGGCCCTGTACCGGGTCATCACCGGAAACCGCCGCCACGCCTGACCCCCCGCCCCCGCTCCCCGGCGAAACGGCTCCGTCCTCCCGTCACGGGAGGACGGAGCCGCCGCTACTCACCCAAGAAGCCGCGTGCGCCTTCGCCTCTCAGGTCCCTGCGGGTGAGGCCGTGACTGGCCGGCCACCCTGACGCGCTGACGTCGGGCAGTTCACTCTGCCCGCCGGTTCTGCTGCGGCTCGCCGACGTACTGCACGCCGCCAGGGGCACCCCGTGGTCCGTCCTGGTTGCGCACGCTGCGGCACGGTGCGAAGCGACCTGCGCCAACTGCGGCCCGAGGGAAGGCTCTGCGGACCGTGTGATGCCCGGAGCCGCCGGGCAACCTGCGCACGGTGTCACCGCGACGGTCAACGCATCGCTGCCCGACGCCCCGAGGGCCCGATCTGCAACCGCTGCCACCGCGCGGACCCCGCCACGTTCGAGGAGTCGCCGACCGCGGTCAGTTCCGACACCCGGTGGCGTGGCTTCGTTCGCTTCCAGCAGCAGCATTTGTCTGTGAGTTCGGGAGGCATCCGGCGTGTGGACGCGTCTGGAATGTTCACGTGAATTGGCTCTGGCTCAAGTTCCGTGACCTGCCCACGCTGAGTCACGGTTCATGGTCGTGTTGGGCTCCTGAAAGTCGCCCGAAAATGATCAGTGGTGGCCTCGGGTACCTGACAGTTCGGGACCGTGGAAGAAGTGGTCCTCCGGCTGGAGGAGTTGCTGTGCGGCGCACTTGCTCCAGCTGCGGGAACTGTGGCAGGAGCTGCGACGCGGCCACCCACCACCGCGACGGCGCGGATGCCACTTCGCGGTGCGCTGACCGGTCGGGGCTGGCGGCTCGTCTCAGGAACGGGGCTCAAGCACCTCCAGGGCGCCGGTTTCGGTGTCGTAGCTGCGCAAGGTGGTGAGCCGGACCGACAGCGGCGGCGCCGGCAGCAGCTCGGCGACCCGCCGTCCGGCGAAGGCACCGGCCCGCCGGGTCCGGCCGAGGGTGATGTGCGGGCTCCAGCGCCCGGGTTCGTGGAAGGGGTTGAGGGTGGCGGGCGGGCTGTCCGAGGCGACCGCCTCCCACACCCGGCGGTGCAAGCCCGCCAGCACGGAGTCGAGGTCCAACGCCCAGGCCAGCACCGAGGTGGGCCGTTCGAAGCGGACCACGCCGGTGAACCGCACCGGCAGCGGCAGAGCGGCGGCCACCTCGGCCAGTTCCCAGCGAATGGGGGCGGTCAACTCCGCGCAGGCGGCCAACGTGAGGTGCGGGCTGTTGGTCGGTGAACGCTGGCGCGCCTGACTGGGCAGCCCCGCGTCCGCCAGCCGCCGCCATGCCTCCCGGACGGCCAGGTCCGCCGCCTCATCCAGCAAAAGCTCGACCGTACGCACCGCCGCAGCCTACCGGCGGCCCACGGGGACGACGCCATGACAGCGTTGGCCCACGCCTGGGCCTGGAGCGGATCCGCGTCTCCCGCACCAGCCTCGGCAGACTGACGAGATCGTCGCCGGCAAGGCCTGCAGCTCACCCGGTTTCTGTCCCTGTCTGCGGCGAGGGTTGCAGACGGGCGTATGCCTCCGCCTGAGGAGGCCCTGAGGAGGCGTGGCCGCCGCCGCTTCATAGCCCCGCGCCGCCGAGCAGAAGCCCAGTGCCCAGGCTCTCGCCTGTCCCGCAGGGCCACTCATCTGGCGGCTGCCGCCAGTTGTAGGCTCGCACGGGCACGCTGGTCTCAAGAGGGGGAGAGCACCCGTCTCCATGGGTCGTCCTGCACAGTGAGGCGCAGGCAGAGGCCTTCAGGTGCACCGCCCGCCGCGAGGTCGAGGGGAGCGAGGCCCACGCCCTCGCTGTGATGCGGCAACTCCTCAACACTGTCGGCCAGGCTCTCACCGAAGCAGGACGCCGGCGTCAGAGACGACAGGTTTTCCGGGTCTCGGAACGCAGCTACTTCGTCCGTGTCCACCATCGGATGTCCGTCGAGGACTCCCACTTCACCCTTGCCGAACTCGTCGCCGGCACCCACGACGAAGGTTGGCACCTCGGGCCGGCCCGCCGTCACCACCGACGGCGTCGCCGTCCTCAGCTGATCACCGACGTGCCGTCCCCAGCCGGCCACCGCGGGGACGGCACGCTGACCCGCTCGCTCTCACGCGCTCAGCGAGCATGCCGGCGCGGGCGCGTGCAGGACGCCTGCGGCAGTCGCGGGACGACTGATGATCTTCAAAAATGCCACCGGCCGCGGGTCCGGCAGTCAGAGGCTGGAGCGGTTTCCCCGCAACGTAAAGATCAAGGCAAGATGATCAACTCTGGATGTGCGGCAACGTACCGCTTTACCCACGGTCTCCCTATTTTTGCTGACCCACCGTGTCATACGCGTTACGTATGCTCCCTCCTTCGGCCCATCACAGGGTCCTCACACGGAGGTTGAGAGTGCATCAGCAACACCTCCCTCCGTCGTCCAGGTGGCGGCGGGGGATATTTCAGAGAGCGGTCGTGCCCATAGCCGGCTCACTCGCTCTGGCGCTGTCCGTCTCACTCCTTGCCGGCAGCGAGGCCGCCTTCGCATCACCGCTCCCCCAGCCCTCGGCCCCCAAGGCGGGGAAGCACTGGGCGACACAGGCGGCCGACCTGCCCTCGGCGCGGGTGGCGGCCCGGTTGTCGGGCAAGCGGGTCGAGGCACTGTCGGAGCGAACCGAGACATCTACGACATGGGTGAACCCCAGCGGATCGCTGACCACGCAGCTGTCGGCCGGCCCGATACGGTTCCAGCGCGACGGGAAATGGGTCGACGTCGACCTGGACCTGGCAGCCCGTGCCGACGGTTCGGTCGCGCCCGCCGCTCACCCCGAGGGCCTCATCCTCGCAGGCCGGGGCGGCACCACGCCCACATCCCTGAAGGCGGCCGGCAAGGCAGCGGCACGTACCCTCGTCACCCTCGGCCAGGGCCAGGAGCAGGTCGAACTGCGATGGAAGGGCGGATTGCCCAAGCCGATCCTGAACGGCCCGAAGGCCACCTACCGTGAGGCGGTACCCGGAGCGGACGTCGTGGTGGAGGCCACCCGCACCGGCTTCGAGCAGTACGTCACCATCAAGCAGCGCCCGGCCTCCGGCGCTTACGCCTACACCATGCCGCTGAAGGCCAAGGGCCTGAAGGCGAAGCAACAGGCCGACGGCAGCGTGCTGTTCACCGATTCCAGGACCGGCAAGAAGCGCGCGGTGATGCCCGCTCCGGTGATGTGGGACGCCACCGTGGACAAGGTGTCCGGTGAGCACACCCACCGCGCCAAGGTGGGGTTGAAGGTCGTCCAGCACGGCTCGGACATCAACCTGCTCCTCACGCCGGACACCGCCTTCCTCGCCGACAGGAAGACGCAGTTCCCGGTCACGGTGGACCCCTCCACCGCCGCGTTGAGCAACGTCTTCGACACCTACGTGCAGCAGGGCGAGACGGTGGACTGGTCCGCCGACACCGAACTCGACCTGGGCAACCCGGGCACCAAGAACACCGACGGCACCGCACGTACCGCGCGCTCCTTCGTCACCTGGAACACTTCCCCGATCTCTGACTCCCTGGTCTCCTCGGCGAAGCTGTCCCTGTGGGACTTCCACTCGGGCAACACCGACTGCAAGGCCTACCCGTGGGAGGTGTGGGCGACGGGGGCCGCCTCCACGTCCTCACGCTGGACCAGCCAGCCCACGTGGAACACCAAGTACGCCACCTCCACCGAGACGACCGGCAGCCCGAGCTGCTCCAGCCAGCCCGACGGATGGATCAACGCCGACGTCACCAGCCTCGTCCAGGCATGGGCATCCGCAAAGGCCACCCGCGGCAACATAGGCCTGCGCACCACCGACGAGGCGGCGTCCACGCCGTGGAAGCGGGTGAACTCCGCGAACGCGGCCACCAACCCGCCCAGACTCTCCGTGACGTACAACTACCGGCCCAAGACCGGCACCGACCAGCAGGCCGGCCCGCCGTTCTTCAAGGACTCCTCGGGCACCTGGTACGTCAACACCACCACCCCGACCCTGCGGGACACCTTCACCGACGTCAACAACGACAAGGTCGACGGCACCTTCCAGATCTACGACGCCGCCACCAACGCCCAGGTCGGCAACCTTCTCGTGTCGCCGTACGTCCCCAGCGGCCAGCCCGCCTCCGTCAAGGTTGCCGCCGGGGTCCTGACCAACGGCAAGACGTACAAGTTCCGCACCAACCCCTACGACGGCCTCCACTACAACAACGACTGGTCCGCCTGGGCCACCTTCACCGTCGACACCTCCGCCCCCTCCGCGCCGGCCTCGGTGACCTCCACCGACTACCCCACCGACCAGTGGGTCAAGGGCGCCGGCCAGGCCGGCAAGTTCACCGTCACCCCGCCCTCCGGTGACCAGAACGGCATCGAGTGGTCGCTGGACGGCACCACCTGGACCAAGGTGGCCACCTCCGGCACCACGCCGGTGACCTTCTCGGTCACCCCGGCCAAGGCCGGCACCAACACGCTGCAGGTGCGGGCCACCGACAAGGCGGACAACAAGTCCGAACCGGCCTCCTACACCTTCCACGTCGGACCGGGCGGCGTCACCGCCCCCGACGACGGCACCCGCACCGCCGCCCGCGTCCCCCTCGCCGCCGAAGCCGACGCCGCCAAGTACGACAAGGCCACCTTCTCGTGGCGGCGAGGCGACGCCGACGACTGGACACCGATCCCGGCAGGCGATGTCTCCGATGCCGGTCAGCCGCTTGACTCATGGCCACTGGCCATGACCAGCGGTAAGAGCCCGAAGCTGACGTGGAACGCCACGTCCACCGTCGATCCGGACGGCACGGTGCAGGTACGTGCCGACTTCACCGGTCCGAACAGTGCGGCCACCGCCTCGGACCCGATCAGCGTGGTCGTGGATCGCGCCGCCGACGGCGCCGCCTCCGACGAAGTCGGTCCCGGTTCGGTGAACCTCCTCACCGGTGACTACACCCTCTCCGACACCGACGCTTCGTTCTTCGGCATGTCCGTGTCCCGCACCGCCTCCTCCCGCACTCCGCAGGCCGGGACGGCGCAGGAGGGGCAGGCGCCGATCTTCGGCAAGGAATGGCTCTCCGGCACCACTGCCGAGACGGTCGACTCCGACTACACGCAGATCGTCAAGACCTCAGCCACCTCGCTCAACGCCGTCACCGTGGACGGCGACACCATCAAATTCACCGCGAACGCCACCAAGACCGGCTGGGTTCCCGAGCCCGGGTCGGAGGACCTGACACTCAAGGGATCCTTCACCTCCGGTGACTTCACCCTGTCCGACACCGACGGCGCAGTGACCACGTTCTCCAAGGTCAACTCGTCGGCGACCACATGGACGGTGACCAGCTCGCTGGCGGACGGCCTGGCCAACTCCACCACCAAGGTGGTCTCCGAGGCCGTCACGTCCGGCGGCACGACTCTGGCCCGCCCCAAGCGGATCATCGCTTCCACCACCGCCACCACTCTGGGTGCCTGTGACGCCGACCCGTCGGCCAAGGGTTGCCGGGTGCTGGAATTCGTCTACCCGACGACCACCACCGCCACCTCCACGGCCCTGGGCGACTTCGCCGGGCAGGTGAGCCAGATCAAGCTGTGGTCCACCGCACCTGGCGCCTCAGCCGCCACCGCCACCGCCGTCGCCCAGTACGCCTACGACGACAACGGCAGGCTGCGCGAAGAGTGGGACCCGCGGATAAGCCCCGCGCTGAAGACCGTCTACGGCTACGACAGCGACGGACACATCACCACGCTCACTCCGCCCGGTCAGCTGCCGTGGAGCTTCACCTACGGCAAGGCAGGCTCCAACCCGGCGGCCGGTGACGGCATGCTGCTGAAGGCCTCCCGCGCCACGCTCACCCCGGGCAGCGCGAGCCAGACCAATGGCACCGCCACCACCACCGTCGTCTACGGCGTCCCTCTGACCGGCGGCGCAGCCCCCGAGAACCTCGGCGCAAGCGCGACCGCATCCTGGGGGCAGAGCGACACCCCGACCGACGCCACCGCCGTCTTCCCCGCCGACCAAGGGCCCGCCTCCAACGATGGGACCGGCTTGACGGCAGGCGACTACAGTCGCGCCGACATCCACTACCTCGACGCCTCCGGGCGCGAGGTCGACACCGCCACCCCCGGCGACCACATCTCGGTCACCGAGTACGACCAGTTCGGCAACAGGGTCCGCTCGCTGACCGCCGGCAACCGCGAGCTCGCTCTGGGGACCACCCAGACCCAGAAGAACCAGCTCACCGACCTGGGCATCAGCGCACTGGCCTCCGCCGAGCGCGCCCAACTGCTGTCCACCACTGCGGTGTACAGCGCCGACGGTCAGCGGGAGACGGACACCTACGGGCCGCTGCACCAGATCACCCTGGTGGCCGACCTCACCAGCGGCGCCACTACCCTCGCCAAGGCCGGCAGCCAGACCACGGCCCGCCAGCACACCCTCAAGGAGTACGACACCGGTCGCCCGACCGACGGCAGCGCCACGGTCAAAAACCAGGTCACCAAGCAGACCGTCGGCGCCCAGCCGCGGTCCTGGCCCGACCTGTTGGCCGATACCCGGGCCACCGCCACCGCCTACGACTGGGCCAAGGGACTGCCCACCTCAACCACCCAGGATCCCGGCGGACTGGCGATCACCACCACCACCGGCTACGACGACCAGGGCCGGGTCATCAAGACCAGCCAGCCCGCCTCCAGCGGGACAGACGCGGGCACCACGGTCACCAGCTACTACACCGGTGACGGAACCGGCACCTGCGGCGGACACCCCGAGTGGGCCGACGCCGTCTGCCAGACCGGACCGGCCGCAGCCATCACCGGCGGCGGCTCCAACCCCGCCACCCTGCCCGCCAAAACCACCCAGTACGACCGGTGGGGCAACCCCACCACCATCACCGAAACCTCGGGCAGTACCACCCGCACCACCACCAACAGCTACGACAACGCGGGCAGGCCGAGCACCGTCACCGTCTCCGGCGGCCTGGGCACCGCGATCCCAGCGGTGACCACCACCTACGACAGTGCCAACGGCCAGGCTGCCAAGCAGACCTCCACCGCCGGCGGCACCATCACCAAGGCGTACGACCAGCTCGGCCGCCTGATGTCCTACACCGACGCCGACGGCGCGGTCACCACCACTCAGTACGACGCTCTGGACCGGCCCACCAAGGTCAGTGACAGCGTGCCGTCGACCACCACCTACACCTACGACACCACCATCGACCCGCGCGGCCTGACCACGTCGATGACCGACTCGGTCGCCGGCGCCTTCACCGCCCGTTACGACGCTGACGGTGACCTGGCAACCGAGGGCCTGCCCGGCGGCTACACCATGGCCGAGGACCATGACCCCGACGGCACCGCCAGCAGTCGCACGTACACCCGTGACAGCGACGGCGCCATCCTGCTCTCCGACAGCATCACGGCCACCGTCCACGGGCAGTGGGCCACCCACACCGGCACCCCCGGCGTCACCGCCTCCCAGGCCTATGCCTATGACAAGGCCGGACGCCTGACCCAGACGCAGGACACCACTCCCGACGCGATCTGCACCACCCGCGCCTATACCTTCGACAAGAACACAAACCGCAAGACCCTGGCCACCTCCGCCGCCGACGTCGGTCAGGACTGCACCACCAGCGGAGCCACCACCACTTCCTACTCCTACGACACCGCCGACCGGCTCGTGAACAGCGGCTACACCTACGACGCCTTCGGCCGTACCACCGCCCTGCCCGGCTCCGCCATCAGCTACTACACCAACGACCTCGTCCAGCAGCAGACCGCCGGCAACCAGCGCCAGACCTCGACCCTGGACTCGGCACTGCGCCGTCGCGGGTTCACCACCGAGTCCAACGCATCCGGCAGCTGGACGCAGACCGCGTCCAAGCTCAACCACTACGGCTCCGACAGCGACAACCCCCGCTGGACCGTCGAAGACACGGCCACCGGAGCGTTGACCCGCAATGTCGACGGCCCCGACGGCAACCTAGCCGCCAGCACCACCAAGACCGGCGGCGCCGTCCTGCAGTTCGCCAACCTGCACGGCGACACCGCCCTGCAACTGCCCGCCGACACCTCGGTTGCGCCCACGGTTCTCGACTACGACGAGTACGGAAACCCCCGCACCGGCCAGAACACCACCCGCTACGGATGGCTCGGCGGCAAGCAGCGCTCCAGCGAGACCGTCACCGGCCTCACCCTCATGGGCGCGCGCCTCTACAACCCCGTCACCGGACGCTTCCTGTCCGTCGACCCCGTTCCCGGTGGCAGCGCCAACGCCTACGACTACTGCAACGGGGACCCGATCAACCACTACGACCTCGACGGCAAGTGGTGGCACTGGCACCGCTACTATCGGCATGTGCACCGACGGCTCAGTCGCTGGGGGAGACATCACCCCGTGGTGCGTGCCACCTACTACGCTCTCCGGAGCTGGGGCGGCCGCGTGTCACGCAATCACTACGTCAGACAGTGCGCATGGTGGGGCGGAGGTGCAGGTGGAGCGACTCTCGCGTATGGCTGGTGGGCTGGGCCAGTCGACTGGTCCGCGGCCGGGTTCAACGGCGCCTTCGGCTGTGCAGCCGGAATGGGCAGTTACCGATGGGGCTGAAAAAGGTGACACAAATGCGCTCACCAGATCGTAAACCCGACCGTATCGGGTCCATCATCGCTGCCATCGCCAGCGTGAGCAGCATCTATCTGGCTCACCTCGTGATGCCAAAATTGTCACTCGGAATCCTGGTCATCCCCGGAATTCTCCTCGGGGCAGCCATCGCGATAGTGCTGCGCAGGCCGAAGAGAACCCGATAGCGGACTGGTACAAGCGGCCCCCGGCGGATCTGTCTTCCGCCGGGGGCCGCACACCGACCACTGGGCCCGAGAGGGCGGTACGTGACCTGATGTCCGTTTCGCGCTTTCGGGAGGGGAAAGCGCGCTGGCTGCGGCGTCGCCGGGCGGCTACGGCGCACGAGCCGGGCGACCGTCACCAGACTCTCGTCCGATGACACAGCGGCAGGTTGTCGCGGCTCCCATGCCACGTGGCCATCGAGGTAACTGAGGACTTCACGGCCCTCGTTGTCCGCACCGAGATACCGCGGAGCACCACCCCAGCCACTGGCTTCGAGCAGCCTCAGCAGATCACCCACGAACTTCGCCGAGGCTGGAAACGGCGCACCGTGTCCCCGACCGAACGACCGCATTGACGAAACCTCCAGGCAGGGACGACTCAGGCAGCCATCCCCCTTGCCCGATCGCCACCTCTGACGCTCATGACTTGTCTCGCCGCTTGATCCGCCCCCGGGACAACTCCGCCAGATGATCTACTCCGCCGACTGCCGCCCACGACCAGCACGAGCACCGCGACAGACGAGCACACCAGCCCTTTGACCTGTGACGTCAAGTTGGCGAGGGCTCACTGTTCAATCCCCTCGCGCGGCGGTGACACGTAGTGGCCACGACCACCCCGCCATCCCGCACCGTCCTGGAGCGGTTCCCCGCCGCGGGCACCCGAGGCTCATGGCCAGCCGAAACGTACGCCGCCGGCCAGCGCGCCCAAGGCCGGCCGGCTGGAAATCCGTCTGGATCTCGTACGCCGCGTAGCCGAACATCACCTGACGCCGCAGGAGTTCGCGGGAACCAGCAGGCCCTCGCCCGGCCCCAGGGCGCGCCCGGCTTCCGCCCACGCCGGTTGCCCGCCGACCTCGACCAGGACCTCGGCGCCTTCGCCGGGCCCGTACGCCCGGCCGCCGGGTCGTAGACCCGCACAGCTCATGGTCGTGACGTAACTCTGGGACCCGGCAACTCGGGTTGGCGCGACGGTGTGCGGTGCTCGACCCTCGTCTGCGGTGCGCTCCTGCCGTATGCCGAACGGCAAGAGGTCCTTCTGTAGCGCCAGTTGGTGTCCACGCCGGGGCCAGCTCGTGTGCAGGACACGTATGACCTCCGCGCGCCCGCCACTGGATGCTACTGCTAGTGTTTGCCCGGTCACTCTAGGCAACTAGCCATCATGCGTAAGCAATGGAGAACCGAGGGTTCCATGCGTAAGTTTCAGCAGGTCGTGATCGCAGCAGCAGTGGCGGCCGGCGGTCTGGCCGCCGTCGGTGCCGGAACGGCTGCCGCCGACACCCAGGACGGACCGCAGGTGTTGGACGTTTACCGCCCTTACCAGGAGTGCAGCCCGCAGACGGTGTCGGAGAACGACATCCCGATCGCAGTGCTCGGGCTCGGCCAGACCCTGGACACCACCTGCGGCCAGTACAACAGCGCCTTCACTGGCTGAGGTCAGCGGCGTCATCGTCGCGACGGCCGGTACGGGATCCCTTCGGGCCAGCCCGAAGGGACCGAATTCCGGCCGGCTGCCTTGATCTCCGCGCGAGCTTGCCGGACGGAGAACGGGGACCGCTTGGACGAGGCCGGTGATCCGCGTCGTCGAGCACCGGAGCTTGCGCAGGAGCCGCCAGGACTCGAGGGTGGCGACGGCTTGTTCGGCCAGTGCCCGGACCTTGCGCGGGACGCGTTGACGTCCTGACGGCCGGCCGAGAGGGCGTCTCCTCGGCCGCGGTACCCAGCAGAGGATGCCGGCCTCGGCGAGGGCGTCGATGATGTCGCGCTCACCCGCCTGTCAGGCCAACCGCGCAGCCGACGCGGAAGGTTGGAAAAGGGCCAGAGTCGCGGACCACGCCTGCGGCGCGGCCGATCGTGAGGGAGCGGCGCCCGGGCGCCCGCATTAAGGACACGCATCACATGTTCAGCAGGAAAAAGATCGCGGCCCTCTCGGGGCTCATCGGCGGGCTCGCCGTGGCGTCCACGGGCATCACGTGCGCCCACGCCGCGGGAGGCCCGGCATCTTGCACTCGCAGCCTCCAGGGGGACGTCATCTGCGTGCAGCACGTCGAAGGCAAGAACCCCAAGGCCGGCGCCATTCCTCATCAGGAGACCTGCTTGCCCGTGCAGTCCCTGACGCTGCCCGCCCCCACGGGCAACGGCACGACACGACTCGGCCCTCAGGTCACCTGTTCGCCTTCGGCGCCTGGAGACCCGATGGACGGGGAACGGAAACTACTCGGCCTCCTCCCCTGAGGACCGCGATGACCGAACCACGCCCCTACGGCCTCAGGCGCTCTCCCGTGCACGGGGCACCGGCCCGACATGGGGGCGCAAATCCCCTATTGATTACGCTTAGTGTGCTTACGATTACCCCGAGTCGTCAATCCAGGCAGTGTGCCTGGGTCAGGAAAGGGTCATGCTATGCGTAAGTTTCAGCGCGCCGCAGTCGTAGCGGCTGCCGTTGCGGGGCTGTCCGCCCTCGGTGCCGGCATCAGCTTCGCCGACGGCAACGACGGCGCGCCTGTACCGGTCACCGCCGTCGCCAACTCCTCTGCCAACGCCGTGGCCGTCGGGGGTGGCTACTACTTCCAGCCTCAGGCTCAGCCGCAGGTTCAGCCTGCCGCTCAGCCGCAGGAGCAGGCCCAGCCTCAGGAGCAGGGTCAGCCCGAGGAGCAGGGCCAGCCGCAGGAGCAGGGTCACCCCGAGGAGCAGGGTCAGCCCCAGGAGCAGGGTGGTAACGGCTAAGAGCAGAGCCAGGAGTCAAGGCTTGCCGCGGTCTCACTCGGCGTCGGGGTTACGTACCGAGCGGTGTGCTGAGTGATTCTCCGTGGTGCAGGTAGCCCGGACGCTGAGTTCGCGTCCGGGCTACAGCCATCCTGCCGGAGCGAAAAGACACAACTGCTTGGTTTTCTCGGCGCGGGCGACGCAGGTCAATAAAAGACTGTCCGATTTTTCACCACAAAGGAATGCGACACATGCTCTTTTCACAGAAGACTGCGGCCGCCGCGGCATTCGTCGGAAGCCTCGCCGCCATCTGCCTCGGCGCCACACATGCACATGCCCAGGGAAACCCGGGTGACTGCCCCACCACCGTGCAGGAGGGCGTGATGTGCGCCCAGAAGGGCGAGACGTACATCGACAAGGACGGCACGCACGTCATCGAGCAGGACCAGCAGTGCTCGACAACAGACCGGCCGCACGTGGTCACGCAGGACCAACTGCTGGAAAGCGACCCTGGCAAAGTGGGACCGGTTGTGGAGTGCTCCAACACGGCCAAGCTGCCCGAGGGGTTCAAGAAGCCGCACTTCGGCGTTTGAGCGCTCACGGAAAATGCTGGTACGGGAAGGCTTCCCGGGCCAGCATTTCGTTTTCGGGGACGGCAAGGTCTCCTACCCGAAGGGACCGAAGTCCCCCGTCCCCGGCTGGCCCTGCTGCTTCGTCGGCGCTGGAACCGGGCCGGACGCCGTGCAGGGCCGTATTTCGGCCGCGGTCCTGCGGGTGCGTGTGCGCCGCTCGCGGGCGGTCGCCGCGGCCGACACGCACGGGGTGCCCGGCGGCCCGCAGGGCACCCGCCTGGAGAACGGCACCCGGCTCAACGAGCTGGACGCCGTCGTGATGGCCCAGGGCCACGTCCGGGCCCGGCTGTCGGCGCGTGAGGCGCGCACGGCGAGCCTGCCGCGCATCCACCACCTCACCCACGTCACCCCGGCCAACCCGGCCGACCTGGACCTGAGCGGCATCGAACCGGGGCAGAACGTGCTGCTGCGCGGGGCTTCGGCGACGAGAGGATGCCCGTCGCAGCCGGCCAGGTCCCAGAGGTGCTCCAGCGGAAATTCGGGGCAGTCAGGGGCGGGCCGGCGACCCGCCCGTCCTGGTCGTCTCTGATGCCGGCCACGACGTGGGACGCCTGACCCTCCTGCTCGCGGACCTGCCGTGGAGTCACTGGGCTGGATGCAACACACTCACAGCGACGGCCTTCGCATTGATCCCGCGCTTCCGTGACGGAACACAAGATCAGGCGAAGGCCGTTGTTACGCTCGGAGTTCAGGCAATCCGTCGACACGTCCGAGGCCGTGTCGACGGCAGACCGCAAACACCAGGCGCAGGGCTTGCAGACAACGGAACTGCGGGTTCGGGACGTGACCCTGCGGGTCAATGAGTCACTCGCCCGCGTGTGGTCCCACTGTGAGCGGTTAGCCGCCAACCCTGTTGCTGCAGCCCATGGTTGATCCCAGCGCCGTCTTCTGGCCCCCAGGGTTGCCCTCGCCGTTCAGCAGGTTGCCGCCCAGCCCGTTGCCGATGCCCACCTGACCGAGGATATCGATGTTGCTGTCGTGCGACTGACAGGTGCTGCTCTGCACGACGTTGAAGCCGCCGCCGTCGCCCCCTCCCCAGCCCTGATCGGCGGAGGCTACGCCGGCACCCAGAAGTCCGACGTTTCCGAGTACGGCCATCAGGACGGCGGCCGTGCGGAGCTTGCGCATGTCATCTCCAGAAGAAGTGAGGTGAATGCGATCTGCGAGAGATCGCCTCTAGGGGACGCAAAGGGTTCAGAGGCGCCGGAACTCAGCGTCCAGCGCTACGCCGGGCCGCCTCAGAAAAAGTGGCTTGGCGCATGTGGAAGGTCCCGGCACTGCGCCTGGGGCCCAGTGCCGGGACCTTTCACTGTTCGGCGTCTTTACGCCGGAGGGGACTTCAGAAGGCGCTGTTGTTGCAGCCCATGGTGGAGCCGATGTCGGTGGACTGGGCGCCCGGGTTGCCTTCGCCGTTGAGGGCGTTGCCCAGCAGGCCGTTCAGCACGCCGACCTGGCCGAGGACGTCGAGGTTCAGGTCGTGCGACTTGCAGTTGGAGCTCTGCGTGACGCTGAACTGGTCGCCGCCCCCGCCCTCGCCCTCGCCGTGGCCGCCGGCGTAGGCCGTACCGCCCACAAGTCCGATGCTGCTCAGGGCAGCGACCAGGACCGCAACGTTGCGAAGCTTGCGCATTTCATCTCCGGTGGGGGTGAGTTTTTTGCGATCTGTGGAAGATCACGGTTACAGTGCGGAATATTAGCGACAAATGCCTTGAAATGGACAACGACACGCTGGTCTCATGTCGCCGGGAAAGCACCGAAAGCCGTCCTCGCCGGGCCCGGTCGTTTGCGGCCGCGCCCGGCGTCGACATAGCCGTCTGTCAGGGCTGCTGCGCGGTGGCGAACGAGTTGGACTGACTGTTGGCCTGGGTGCACTCAACGCCCCGGGTCTGGGATGCGGCAAGCAGGGCCACCGGGACGTTCGCATCGAGCAGGGTCTGCGGGCTGCACTCCTGGTACGGACGGAACAGGTTGGCCTGCCCCGCCGAAGCCGTGCCCTGCTGCCTCTGCGGCGCCTGCGGCGCCTGCGGAGAGATCTGTGGGCTGACCTGCGGGTTCAGCTGCGGATTGATCTGCGGGGAAACCTGGGTGCCACGCGACGGTACCGGCTGTTGCGGAGCCGGTGAGCCATAGGTCTGCGCGGTCGCCTGAGCGGAAGACGCCGAGGCGGCCTGGGCGTCGGGCTGCGAAACCGGGGGCGGTGCAGCGCCGTTGTGGACGGACGGGGTGACGGCGGAGCTTGGGCCGGCACCCACACCGGACAGGCCGCCGGCTGCTGCGGCGACGAGCGCGACCTTGTGAAGCATGCGCATGAGTTCCTCGGCTCTTCAATTGACCTGTGCACGGAAGCTAATGACCGATGGGGCAGCGCAGTCTTCGCTGTCCTCGCTGCCCTATTCGGCTGCGATGGGCCATCCCTATCGCCCCGTGGGGAACGAAATGGACACCAACTCGACACGGGTTCCGGCAGGTTGGTCACCCATTTGACGCAAGGTGTGAGAGCCGGGTCGGCGGACGGCAAATGGGTGATGCGTCGTCGAGTGCCGTGACCAACGCGCCGAGACCTCGTTCCCCGGAGGAGAGGGCAGCGACCGTAAATCAGGCAAGAGGCAGAGGATCTGCTGCCAGCTCCGATACGAAGTCCGCGTGCTCCTCGAGAAAACCGTAGCCTCCGGCGCGATGCGAGTAACGCACCAACTGCACGCGTGACCGCATTGAATGCAATGGACTCACATTTCAGGTAACGAAGGGCCGAGGGTTTCATGCGGAAGCTTCACAAGGCCGCGCTCGTCGTCGCGGCGGCCAGCGGTTTGGCCGGCATCGGCGCCGGCAGCAGCTATGCCAACTCACCGGAGGGGCAGCCCAATGCCACTCCGGCATCGGTTCCGGATCAGCCAGTTACTCCGGCCGCCGCTCCCCAACCAGCCCCACAGGCCGCCCCGTCCGGACCACAGCAGACCGGATTCGCGTCGGCCTCGGCCTCGTCGCAGGGCACAGCCCAAGCCTCCAGTTCGCCGAACGTGCAGCAGGCCGCGCCCGCGCAGCCGGTTCAGGCCGCACCCGTACAGCCGGCGCAGGTCGCCCCCGTACAGCCGGTTCAGGCCGCCCCACCGCAGGTCATCCCGCAGGTCATGCCTCAGGTCATGCCGCAAGTGGCGCCGCAGGTGGCAGTCCCCCAGGCCTTCTCAGAGCCTCCGATGTTCGTCGCCCCGCAGGTGAACCCGCAGCTCAACCCTCAAGTGAACCCGCTCGTCAACCCGACGATCACGCCCACGAGCGCACCCGGGCTGGCTCCGGTCGGCCTCGGACAGATCGCGGCACCCCCCGTCGGACAACTGGGACTTCCCCGACTGGGCTGACAGCCCGCCTTCCGCACATCCGCAGTCCTGACTCGACATATCAAAACCTCACACTCCCTCCAAGGAGCGCTTCTCATGCGCAAGTTGCACAAGGTCGTTCTTCTCAGCGCCCTCCTCGGCAGTGTCGGCTCCATGGGTGCCAACCCCGCCTTCGCACACGGCGAACCGGGCCACGATGGTGACAGCAACTTCGACATCACGCAGGGCGTCGAGTGCCGCTCGCACGACATGAACATCGAGGTGCTCGGCAGCATCGGCGCCCTCACCGGCCTGGCCGGGAACCTGCTGAACGGAGAAGGGGCCGCGGGCGCTCAGCAGAGCCACCTCGGTTCCGACATGGGCTGCAACAGCCGGGCGCTCTGACCGGCCTCCGGCTCAAGCCCTTCCTTGCGTCGGCGCAACGCTCCTGCTCTTCCGCGTGACGCAAGGCGTTTTATCTGCAAACCTTTCCGACTTGGCCGGCACCATCTCTGGATCGGGCTGCGCGGAGGCGGCGTGGACGCGTGAAGCGTTCGTGCCGCCTCCGTTTTCCTCGGGCCCGCCGCCGACCGCCGTCCGTTGTCAGGCGGCCCGTCACGCATTCCAGGTCAGAAGCGGCCACAGCGCGTGTACGAGGGGAATCCTTTACGGCTCGCGCCGTGGGACTTCCTGCTTCACCGCCGACTGCCCGCCCGGCGACCTTTGTTGAGGTCTTGCCCCGGGTCGGCAGGCAGACGCCGCCGACCGGGGCCAGAAGATGCTCCGCCGCGGAGAGCCGCGCGCACCGCCTGGTCTCTCGCTGCTTCTGTCCTGGCCGGCCGGCCACTCGGTCGACTGCGCTCTTTTGCGGGTACGGCCGACGAGCCTCTTGGCGCGGTGGTGGACTTGCCGTATCAAGGCCGACCGCACGGTTCGGAGCAGGCCGACAAGATGTGGTGAGGCGGGCGGGGCGTCATCCCCTGGAGGTCGCGCCTTCCGTGCGTCGGAGGGCGACGCCCCGGCAGACTGAGAGGGGAACTCAGGGTGCCCATGGCATGCGTGCCATGCACCTCGGCTGCCGAGTTGGCCAAAAGGCATCTGGACCGGGCCCCAGGAGGAGTGCTGTGACCTCCTCCTGGGGCCCGTGAAGGGAACGCACCTATCCAACGACGCTGTGCCCCCGAAGTTGTGCGCCGGCCAACTGATCTCCCGCACTGCGGCCGGTCCTGTGTCAGCGTCGTGACACGCAGACCGGGTTTCCACATGGCTTGCCTGGCCCGCGGGTCAGGCAACGCATCGAGATCCGGCAGTGGGTCACGACCAGCCCATACGGGGCGGGGCTGCGACTGGCCGCTGCGCCTTCATCGACTGCGGCAAGGAGCGTAGCGCTCGCTGCTCGAATCGTCAGTGCATGGCGGGTGGCCGGTTTCCGACTACGCATCTGCGGCAAGGGAGCCGCGACAACCGCACATCAGGTGCGGCACAAGCTGCTGCAGCGCTGTGGCACTCACGTCGATGCCATGGCGCGCAGCACGACCGGGCTGGCAGCCCGCCTGGACACCACCGGACGCGCCCGATGGGGCTGTACCGGCATCCGGGTCAGTGGCCTGGGCGGAAGCGGCGGTACAGGATCGCACCCGCGAGGATGGACACGGCGCCGCCGGCGAGGGCAGGGACGGCCAGATCCGCTCCTGTGTGGGCCAGCGTGGACGTCGCCGTATCCGGGATGTTCGCAACAGCCGGGTGCCGGGGGGCCGGCTGCGACGCCGGGGGCTTCGAGGCCGGAACATGCCGGGGGGCGTGGGGGTGAGTGTGGTCACCGCCGTTGACCGACTGGTTGCCAATCGCTGGGTTACCCACGCCGACCGCGTTGACACTGTTCCCAGAAACGTTCAGTGGCAGATCGATCGGGAGCTGCAAAGCGTTGCCTGAGATCAACCCGGGCGAGTCCGTGGCACGGCCGTGCGCCGAGGCTTCGCCGGACGAGTTTGATCCGCCGTGGGTCTGCGCACCGTCGGCCTTCACCGCCTCCTGGTTTCTGCACGCGTTGCCCATGGCCGGGTTGAGCAGCCCCACGACGTCCACCGTGTTGCCGCAGAGGTTTACCGGCACAGACAACGGAACCTGGATGTCGTTCCCGGAGAGCACCCCGGGCGAACCGGCCGCCGTACCCGCGGCGTCAGCACCGTCGGCTGCGAAGGCGGCAGACGCGGGAAGTGCCATGGCCATCGCGCCGGAGGCAGCGGCAACGGCGAGCACACGGTTTCGAGTAGCCCGTCTCATAGATCCTTACCTTCCTCACATCACCGCGGGTACTCACCCGCACATCTGCAAACGCCGGAAAGGCAGCAGGGTTATGGTGTGCCGCCGTCCAAGTCGCCGTGCTGGGCTAAGGGGCCCCGCAGATGCCGTCGATCATGTGACTGTCGACCTGGTTGCTCATCGCTCTTGGCGTGGTGGCTACGGTGAAGAGGGAATCGCGGCCGTGGATCGTCTCGGTCGTACTGTGATCGCTCGTCGCGCCGTCGGGGTTGTGGGGAGCGGTGCGTCAGCCGCGTGAGGCCATGGTGCGGCGTAGCGCTCCGCTGCGACGAGACCGCCGAGTCATACGGGGTGTTGCAGGCCCACGGGCATCGCGCATCCGGGGCCGTGCCGAATGCCTCACGACAATCGGCCGAGTGTGGTTCGCTGCTGAGGTGACTCAGGACTTGGAGATCGTCGCATTCGAATCCGCCGAGGCATTCCAGGCATGGCTCGGCGAGAACCACGCCGTCTCGCCCGGCATCTGGCTCAAGCTTCGCAGGAAGGGCCCCGGAATCGCCGCGCTGGACTACACCCAGGCGCTCGACGTGGCACTCTGCTACGGCTGGATCGACGGCCAGAAGGCAAAGTTCGACGACCAGTGGTGGCTCCAGCGGTTCACCCCGCGCAAGCCGCGCAGCAAGTGGTCCAAGGCCAACCGGGACAAGGTGGCCGCCCTGATCGAGCAGGGCCGGATGCGTCCGCCGGGACAGGCCGAGGTCGACCGCGCCAGGGCGGACGGCCGCTGGGAAGCGGCCTACGACGGCGCGAAGACCGCCTCGGTGCCGGACGATCTCACGGCGGCCCTGACCGCCGACCCGGCCGCGGCGGAGTTCTTCGAGACACTGGACCGGCAGAACCGCTACGCGATCCTGTACCGGATCCAAGACGCCAAGAAGGCCGAGACCCGGGCGCGCCGGATCGAAAAGTACGTAGCGATGCTGGCGAAGGGCGAGAAGCCGCACCCGTAGTCACGGAGAGGGACCGTGGCCGTGTGCTGCCCTGGACTCCCGGCGCGCCTGCGGCCCTTGCAGCAGCCGCCAACCGCCGTCGCTGAGCGTAACGCGACGTCAGAGGCCCTGAGCAGGCGCACCGCTCAAGATCGAAGACCGTCAGGGCGTTCGTCCGGGGCTGCTGGCCTCACCGACACCGATCGATACAGACCGCGGTGGGACGCCGGAGCCCTGGGACAGGTCCTTCCAGCACGGCGTCCTTGCGGCTCTGCGAACGGCAACGTCTGACCAGGTGTGCGACCGGCGGATGACTGCAGTTCCTCACGTTGCGCTCTGCGCCCGGATTCAGCTTCTGCGTCCAGCAGCACCGGGGGCTTGTTCTCCCACTGGTGGTGGGGGAACAAGCCCCAAGTCGGCCTGTTTGAAGGGTGGCCGGCCCCGGGCCGACAGGCCCGTCCCCTGTCACGGCAGGAATGGCCGATGCCCGACGGCTGCCGGCCACCGAAGGAAGAAATGGTCAACAGCCGTCCGAGCGCGGACACGGCGTGCCGTGCTGCCAGTCCAACGATCCGACCCGGTTTCCGTCACGCCCGCCTTCGCTCCCCCGCGGTGGTCTGCCCCTGCCCCGGCCACCGTCGACGCCACGTCTCCTCCGGGGGACGGAGGCCGTGAGGCGGTCCGCCTCGGCCATCGAGCCGGTCTGGAACCGTACGGCTCTGACGCCAAGGTGAGGCGCGTTCCCCGTGGTCGTGACCGGCCTCGACGTGACGACATCACACCAGCGAAATGGAAGCGATGGATGGGTCGCTTCACCGTTCGACGTACCACACGTTCTGCTGATTCGCGGGCGACATGGCACACGGCGCTCGCACACGACTCCACGTTGATCAAGCCTGTGTTCCGACGAGGGAGACGCCACTGTGCGAATTTCTGACATTCAGCGCTGCGAGGTCCGGCCCGGACGGCTTGTGGAGTGGAGGTTCAGCCCTGAGACCGTTGCGGCCGCGACGGTGCTGCCGACGGATCCACGGCCTCCGGCGTACATCCAGGAGTCACACATCAGAACGGCGCGGTCGGTGCGCGAGGGGGGCTTGTTCGTGCCGACCTGGCTCGGTACGGCTTTCGACCTGCCGGGCCAGGTGGACCTCGAGGTGCTGGAACAGGCTCTGCGCGGCTGGACACTGCGCCACGAGACGCTGCGCAGCGGGTTCAGGTGGGTGGACGACGAGATGCACCGGTTCACTCTCGACGAGGACGATGTCACGCTCCACCGCGAGGTGGTGGGCGACTTCGCCGACGCGGACCTGCTCGTCCGGCATTTGCAGGACCGTTTCGACGAGGCGGCAGATGCTCTCGGCTGGCCCAATCTCCTCTACGCGGCGGTCGTCCGCGAGGACTCCACCAGCGTGTACCTGGCCTTTGACCACACCAATGTCGACGCCTACTCGCTGCAACGCATCCCGAACGAAGTGCAGGAGCTGTACAGGGCGCACGTCGCGGGGCGGCCTCTCGTCGCTGCACCGGTCGCGAGTTACGTGGACTTCTGCGAGCAGGAGCGGGCGAACGCGAACGCCATCGACGACACACACGCGATCGTCACGCGCTGGCGGGAGTTCATCGGCCGGTGCGACGGCAGGCTTCCGGAGTTCGGTGTCGATCTGGGCCTGCAGCCCGGTGACACTCTGCCCGTCCAGAAGCTGATGCGCGAGCCGCTCGTCGACGCCGGCGCGGCCGCAGCGTTCGAGACGTATTGCCGGCCCTACGGCGGGAGTCTGGTGGGCGTCCTGGCAGCGACCAGTCTGATCGTCCACGAACTCGGTGGGCAGCCGGTCTACCGCACGGTCGTGCCGTTCCACACCCGGCTGAAGTCCGCCTGGTCGGACTCCGTGGGCTGGTATGTCGGTGGCGCGCCGATCGAAGTGCCTGCGGCACGGGACTTCGATGCTGCGCTCGCCTCGGTCCGGTCCCAGCTGCACGCCAACCGGTCGTTGGCGCGCATTCCTCTGGCCCGAGTGCTGCGCCTGCTGGGTGAGGACTTCCGTCCTACGTCACCCGACCTGTACTCGATCATCTCGTATGTGGATGCCCGCCTCATTCCTGGTTCGGCATGCTGGACCGAACAAAAGGCGTACGGGCTGCTCCGTGTGTCGTACGGCGATCAGGTGTGCGCCTGGGTCAACCGGCTTCACGAGGGACTGTGGCTCGCTTGCCGCTACCCGGACACGGACATCGCCTGCAAGAACGTGCGCTTGTACATCGAGAAGCTTCGAGAGCTGATCGTCTCGGTCTGTCATGCGACGTCAGCCGTTGCAGGGCGATGAGTGATCGCTCTCGCCATCCCTCATCCCTTGCCTTCCCCATCAGGTGTGCTGGTCGGCGAGCTTGTGGGCGGGGGCGGTGGCGTCCTCGGTCCGGCGCCGGGCCTCCCGCACGGCCCGGTCCATGGTGCGGGTGCGGTCGTGGGCTTTCCGGGCGGCGTCCTGGGTCCGCTGATGCTCGCGTTCGGCATCATGAAGCTGCCGGGACAGATCGCTGACGCGCTGCTTCGCCTGCCGCTGCTTCTCCTCCGCGCGGTGTTGCTGCTCCTGGGCTGCGGCCAGCTCGCGCTCGCGGTCGTGCAGCTCCCGCTCGGCTTCCGCGGCCTGCTGCCGGGCCCGCTCCACCCGCTCGCGCTGCTCCCTGCTCCGGGCCTGCGCGGCATCCTGCTTGGTCGCCTCACCGGCAGGCCGGGAGGCGCGGCAGGATGCGGGGGCCGGCGCCGGCGGGCGGGTGAGGGTGGGGAAGCCGGCGGGCGTCAGCGGTTTCGTCAGGCGTCCGGTCGCCCAGGACTGGGCTGCCTGGGGGTCGGCCAGGGCCGCGTGCAGGGTGTCCTGGACCTCCTGGCGGGCATCGTCGCTGATCGCCTGCCCGGCCTGCGCCGTCAGCCGGCCGGCCTGCCGGGCCAGCGCGAAGGTGACCTGGTGCTGCTGCGCGGACAGCTCCCGCAGCTGCTCAGCGTCCAGGTCCTGGTGGGCCTGGCGTAGTGCCTCACCCCACCGCAGGAGACGCCGCACTTCGTCGGGCTGCTCGCGCACCAGCAGGTTGCTCGCCCATGCCGCCAGGGTCGGACGGCGCAGAGCGCGGATCTGCTCGGCCAGCTCCCGGTCGCCGGCAGCCCGCGCGGCCTTGGCCCGCTCGTCCCGGACGGCGGTGAACTCGCCCGGCGGCAGACCGTACAGCTCATCCGCGACACCCTCCACATCCACCCTTGCCTCCCACTCACCACCTCCCGATATGTGAAGTCTGGCATTGATCAGTCAGATGTGTATGGGTGTGAGGTCCAGCGGGCGGACGGCCACCGTGAAGGCATCGAGCGTGACCTGGACACCGCCGCAGCCGGTGCTCGCCTCCCCCGGTCTTCAGCCCCGACGCGGCCGGGCCGGGCGGGCGGGCGGGCCGCAATCATGGGCAGGGTTCTTCACGGTCCGCTGTCCACGCATTCTCGCGGCCTGCGGGCCGGGCTCTTGGAAACGGACCAGGGCCCGTCCGATCGGCGGGTCAGACGGAGAGGTGGCAGCGCTGAGAGGGACGCTCTCGGGCGCCGCGCGGATGACGGCCGGGCAGATCCGCGAACCGCCTGGCCGGCCGGATCCGCCGCGTGGAGGGTGAAGGTCTCCCGTGGTCGCCGGGTGATCGGCTCACCGCCGGTGAAGCGGGCTGCGTGCCGGAGCGCGGCACGGGACCTGTCCGGCGAGTGTGGTCGGCTCGACCCGGCCGTGTCGGCTTCCGCGGGTTCGGCGCGGCCAGACCTTGATCGACAAGTTCAGGCTCCCGTGTGGACGTGCGCGGCCCAGCGGGTGGGGGTGGCGGGGTAGCGGTCGCGGAGGTCCAGGAGGGCGTCGGTCAGGGCTTGGGCGCCGGGCAGGCCGACGGCGCGGCGGGCGTGGAAGGCCTCGGCCACCGCCTGGGCCGCCGCGTCGGTGACCGGCCAGAGGGTGCCGACCACCTGGCGGTAGCCGCAGAGCTGGAAGGCGGCGGTGATGTGCACGAACTCATCGGCGAGCCGGTGGGGCGTGACGCCGGTGCTGCACGCGGACAGGTAGGCCAGCTCGGCCTCGCGCAGGCGGAGGTTCGCGAGCGCGGCGACGGTCAGCGGACGTTCGCGGTGGTCGGCCAGGAGGAGGCGACTGTTTGACGGGTCGAGCGGGTCGCTCAGACCGTGGCAGACGAAGTGCGCACTGCCATGCCGGGGCAGGGCGTCGAGCACGGATTGCGAGGTGGCGGCCGGGCCGGTGAGCACGGTGACGGGTCCGGCGGGCCGCAGCAGTTCGGCGACGCGAGCCGCCTCCTTCTCGGCGTGGCCGAGGGGTTCCGCGTCCGGGGTCTGCGGCAGGGCGACGACCAGCGTGCCTGCGGTCGGGGGTGCGGGCGGGCGGGTGTGGGCCTGTGCCAGGACGCGCAGGGTGGAGGTGGTGGAGGAGACCGTTCGGTCCAGGAGGGTGGCGCGGCGCCGGCCTGCGGGCGGAGGTTCGCGGTGCCGGCCGGCGGCGTGCAGGGGCAGCGAGGCGAGGAAGCCGACCGGGCACCACCACAGGCGGGGCGTGGGGTGGCTGGCCGAGCCGTCGACGCCGAGCCGGTCGAGTACGGGGGCGGCGACGGTGTCCCAGAGCCAGGCGAGCACGTCGTGCAGCTCGCTCTGGGCGTGTTCCTGGGCGTCGAAGGCGGCGAACGGGTCGTCGCCGGGCTCGTGGAGGGCGGCGAGCGCGTCCTTCAGTCGTTGTGCGCGGGCGGCCGCGTCCTCGGCGGTCAGACCGGGCAGCGGGACGACGGCGACCGGTGCCGTGGGCGGTGCGGCAGGGTCGAGGATGAGGGCGTCGCAGCGCCAGGGGCTGCTGTAGACCAGGACGACCGGGCCCTGCCCTGTCGCGTCCCGCAGCTCGTGGATCGTCGGCCCGTCCAGGACGTCGGTGTGGCCCAGCGCGCGGATGCGGTTGAGCAGTTGCGTCCAGCGGACGCCGTGGCGCAGCCGCTCTTCGGCCGTGCCGTCCAACGCGGCCGGCACGCCCGAGCGCATCTCCTCTAATTGGGCGGCGAGTTCGGGCTGTTCGCGGCGCAGGTCCGCAAGCGTGGCGTCGGGGGTGCCCAGGGCATCGGCGGCGAGGACGCCCCGGGCGCGTTCAAGGAGTTCCACGGCCCGTGCGGGGTGGCCGGCCGCGACGGCGGCGGCCGCCGTGGAGGAGGCCAGTCCGGCGCTGTCCAGGAGCGTGAACTGCCGGTCTCGGCGGGTGAGTTCGTGCGGGGCGATGAGCGGCAGCAGTTCGACGGCCGTCCCGTAGGCGTCGAGTGCGGCCTCGGCGTCGCCGCGGTCCATGGCCCAGTTGCCGGCGCGGGCCGCGGCGGCGAGCCGTGCGGCGGGCCGGGCCGTGGTGATCGCGGCTGCCTGCCGGAAGGCTTCCTCGGCCTCCGCGGCGGCCTGTGTGGCGCGCTCCGTGTCGCCTGCCGCGTGTGCCTCGCGGTGGTCGGTGGCGCGGGCCACGGCGAGCGCCAGCAGGAACTCGGCGCGGTCCGGGTGCTGTTCGGGCACGGCGGCGGCCGCCTCGCGGGCCAGCGCGGCGGCCTGCGCGAGGGCGTCGGGCTCCGGCGTCTCCAGCACCGCCGCGGCCTGGTGGTGGGCCTGCAGACATTCGGCGAGGGCCAGCCGCACCATGGGGCCGTTCGTTGCGTCGAGCGGGATCGCGGCGACGGCCTCGCGCAGCAGGGCCAGGGCGAGGGAGAGCAGGGCCGGATGGGGCTCGGGCCCGGCGCACAGGTCCAGGACGGCGCGGCCTGCCTGGGCGGTGACGGACGGCTTGAGCGGATGGTCGTCGGGGCAGGTCCGCTGGGCCTGCAGGCAGCAGCTGACGCCCTCCGACATCCGCTCGACGTAGGCGTCCTCGTCGCTCAGCCGGTTCGCGCCGCGTACCAGCACCTCGCCGAGGTGGGCCAGCGCCACGGCGCGCCCCACGCCGGAGGGGGGCGAGGAGGCCACCACCCGGCGGGCGTAGGTCTCGGCGTCCCTGAGCGCGTCGAGGTCGCGGCGGCGCTGGTACAGCTCGAAAAGCCCCTGGCTCAACTCGGTGAGCCAGGTGAGCTGTTCGCCGGCGGTGAGGTCGGGGTCCGGGCCGTCGGGGCCGCCGTCGAGTTCCCGCATCAGCTCGATGCCCTCGGCGAGTGCGGAGAGGTCGCCGCTCTCGTCGTAGCGCCTCATCAGGAATCCGGCGAGCGCCCGCCGGGCGCGGCGCGAGCGGGGCCCGGGTGGCTCGGCCCGTACGCGCTGCCGCGCCTCCTCGACGGGGTCGGCGGGGTCGGCGGGGTCCTGCCCGGCCGTGTGGGCCAGCTGCTCGGCCTTGCGCAGCAGCTCGGCGGCGTCGCGGTAGGCGTTGTGGCCGGGCGGCGCGAGGTGGACTGTTGCTTCGGCGACGGCCAGGATCTCCGCGACCAGCGCCGGGTCCTTGCCCGCCTGATCCTGCCCGGCGAGGTCGAGCAGGCAGCGGGTGAGCAGCAGCCTGCGGGAGATCCGGTTCGGGTCGTTGGCGGCGGAGCCCGCCACCGAGGCCCGCAGCGCGTCGGCGGAGCGGCGCAGCAGCCGCAGGTCGCGGGTTTCCTTGTAGAGCTCGCGCAGGTCCTTGCCGTAGTTGTTGAGGATCGCGGCCCGCTGCGGCTCCGCGTCGGGCACGGTGCGGGCGGCCTGCGCGCCGAAGTCGACGGCGGAGCGCAGGACGGCCGGGTCCGCGGAGCGCTCGTACAGCGCCGAGTACAGGTTCTGGACGTGGCACAGGCGCACGGCGCGCAGGGGGTCGTGCGCGGGTGTGAGGTTCAGCGCGACGATGCTGGTCTCCAGGCTCTCCTTCAGGGCCGCCTCGTCGCCGGTGCGGCGGAACGCGTCCAGGAGCAGCGAGCCGTGGTTGAACATGACCAGCGGCCGCTGCGGATCGTGCTCGGCGCACAGCCGGGCGGCCTCCTCGCTGACACCGCGTGCCGCCTGCAGGACGTGGAGGTCGCCGGTGCGGGCCAGTTCGTGTTGGAGGGCGACGCCCAGTGCGGTCCGGGCGCGGACGCTGCGGGAGCGCTGGTCCTCGGGCAGGATCGCGAACAACCCCGGGGTGGCGCCGACCAGTTCGCGAAGCAGGATGATGGCGGTGCGCAGGGTCGCCGGGTCGCGGATCGCGCGGTAGCGCTCGACGGCCACCGCGGCGTGGTCGTACAGCGCCTCCAGCCGCAGGCCGGGCTCGCGGGTGATCCTGGCGAGGCTCCTCGGCAGCCGGGGCAGTCGCCGTACGGCGGCTTGGATGTCGGGCGGCAGGAGTGCGGGCGCGAGTGCCTGGAGCCAGGCGCACAGCTCCAGGGCCCGGTTGCGCAGGGTGCGTGCGCTGACGGGCAGCGGCGGGGCGGCCAGGTGGAGCTGCCAGCTCGCGACGGCGACGGTCTGTGCCATGTCGGCCTCGGGCGGCGGATGGTCGTGCAGCGCCTGGTCGGTGAGCAGCAGCAGGTGTGCGGTCGTGGGGGCAAGCAGCGGCGCGAGGTCCCCGGTGTCCTCGAACCGGCTGACGCGGGCGCGCAGTTCGGCGTAAAGACTCAGCTCGACAGCCACTTGGCGCTCCCGTCCCGCTACCGGCCACTGTCTGCCATTCTCTGCCATGACGACCTTGGACGGGAGGGCGCATGCAGGACGTGGCGGACCGGCTCGAGCGGTTGTGCCGTCTGCTCGGTGGGGGTGAACTCGCCCGCCGGGCCGGGGAGTACGGGGTGGCCGCGCAGTTGGAGCGGGTGCTGGGCGCGTTGCGCGCCGGGACCGATCCGGAGCGGGTGCGCGGCGATCTCGACGCGCTGGACGAGGGATTCGCCCGGCACGGCATCGACGGCCTGACCACCGGGACCCGGGCCTACCAGCCGCTGTCAGGGACCGTCGGGCATCCGGTGCTGCGGGGCTGGGTATGTCCGGCGGCGCACCGCTGCTCGCGGTTCATCCAGCTCGGCACCGGGGCCCCGGACAAGGACGCCGGGCCGGTGTGTGAGGCGCTGGGGACGCCGCTGGTCAGGGTGGAGATCGAGCTGTGAACGCCTTCCTCGGGGAACTGGGCCGGAAGCTGGCCGAGCGCTGGGTGACGCTGCTCCTGCTGCCGGGCGCGCTGTACGTGGCGGTGGTGACGGTCGCGTCGGTGCTCGGCCAGGGGCGGGCGCTTGACCTGCGCGGGCTGAGCTCCTGGATCGACGGCCTTGCGGCGGCGCGGGGCGCCGGTCAGGCCGGGATCGTCGTGCTCGTGGCGGCCGGCGCGCTGGCGGCCGCTGCGGGCGCGGGTCTGACCGCGGCCGCGCTCGGCGAGGGCATGGTGCTGCTGTGGGCGGCGGAGGGGCGGCGCGGCCCGGGGCGGTGGCTGGCCGAGCGGCGCCGTAAGCGGTGGCGGCGGGCGTACGCGGAGGTCGTCGCGGCGCGCCGGGCGGTGGCGCTGAGCGCCGTACCGCCGCACGGGGCGGACCCGCGGGCGCGGGCGGCGCTGCGAGCGGCGCTGGAGCGGTGCCGGCGGATCTGTCCGGTGCCGGCCGACCGGCCGACATGGATCGGGGACCGGCTGCGGGCGGTGGACCTGCGGGTGCACCACGCGTACCGGGTCGATCTGGAGGCCCTGTGGCCGAGGCTGTGGCTGGTGCTGCCGGACCCGGCGCGTGCCGAACTGACGGGCGCGTACGCGGCGTACCGGGCGAACGCCCGGCTGACGGGCTGGGGGGTGATGTACCTCCTGGTGGCGTTGTGGTGGTGGCCCGCCGCGGTCATCGCCGCCGTCACGCTCGTCGCGGCGTGGGTGCGCGCGCGGGACGCGGCGCAGGCGCTGGCGGATCTGGTGGAGGGGGCGGTGGACCTGTACGGGCGTGACGTGGCGACGGCGCTCGGGGCGCTGCCGGCCGACGCCGGCCTGGACCGCGCGTCGGGCGACGCGGTGAGTGCGCTGCTGCGCAAGGACGGGGCGCTGCACCCGGAACCGGCGGATGTGCCCGGGGGCCTGCTGTAGCCGTTTTCTCGCCGGCACCGTCGCCGCGGGGCGGTGTCGCAGGGCGGGCGGGGCGTGGTGGCCGGGAGCCGGCCGGCCCCGGCCCGAAGCGGGGGTTGCCGACTGTTCCGTACTCTGGCGGCATGCGCCTGCGTCCCACTCTGAGCTGGACTTCTGCGGGGGCTGTTGCCGGGCACCACGGATCTCGCGTCGGTGAGCTCTGGCGTTGATGGCGGTGGCGAGTTCCACCAGGGTGTGGCTCCCACCGCGATGTCGCTGAACTCTGCCTCGCCCCGGACGCCGCCCGGGGAGGTGTGCCGGGAGCCGGCCGAACCGGGATGCCGGCGTGTTTTCCGTACCCTGGCGGCATGCGCATGCGTCCCACTCTGAGCTGGACCCCTGTTGGGGAGCTGTTGCCGGGCACCACCGATCTCGCACCGGTCGCCGACATGCTGGGCTCAGGTGGTGTGCTGGTGCTCAGCGGGGCGGGGATCTCCACGGAGTCGGGCATCCCCGACTACCGGGGCGAGGGCGGCAGCCTGAGCCGGCACACCCCGATGACCTACCAGGAGTTCACCGGCAGTGCCGCCGCCCGGCGCCGCTACTGGGCGCGCAGCCATCTGGGCTGGCGCACCTTCGGGCGGGCCCGCCCCAACGCCGGGCACCGGGCCGTGGCCGCGTTCGGGCGGCGCGGACTGCTCGCCGGGGTGATCACCCAGAACGTCGACGGCCTGCACCAGGCCGCCGGCGGTGAGGGCGTCGTCGAACTGCACGGCAGCCTGGCCCGGGTCGTGTGCCTGTCCTGCGGGGAGCGCAGTGCGCGCCGTGAGCTGGCCGGGCGGCTGGAGGAGGCCAACGCGGGCTTCGCGCCGGTGGCCGCGGGCATCAACCCCGACGGTGACGCCGACCTCACCGACGACCAGGTCGGCGACTTCTCGGTGGTGGCCTGCACGGTCTGCGGCGGCGTCCTCAAGCCCGACGTCGTGTTCTTCGGCGAGACGGTTCCCCCGCAGCGGGTCGCGCACTGCCGCGACCTGGTCGGCGAGGCCGCCTCGCTGCTGGTCCTGGGCTCCTCGCTGACGGTGATGTCCGGGCTGCGTTTCGTCCGCCAGGCCGCCCAGGCCGGCAAACCCGTCGTCATCGTCAACCGGGACCCCACCCGCGGCGACCCGCACGCCCTCACCCGTGTCGCGCTCCCCCTGGGAACAGTCCTCACCGCCGTCGCCGGCCGGCTCGGCGTCCCCGTGGAACGGGCCGCACTCCCCTCGGTGCCGTGAACGGCCCGCCCCGGTGCCGTGGACGGCCCCGCCGCCGGCGCCGTGGGGTCCACCCCGGTGCCGTGAACGGCCCACCCCGGCGCCGTGGACCGGCGCCGTGGACGGCCACCCTCGCTGCCGTGGACGGGCCCCGGCGCCGGCGCCGTGAGCGCGCACCGTCGGCGGGTGGACCGCCCGCCGCCCGGCACGTAGGTCGCCGCCGCTGTCAGGCGGTGCGGGTGGTGGCCAGGTGGCGTTCGGCGTCCAGGGCGGCGGCGCAGCCGGTGCCGGCGGCCGTGACGGCCTGGCGGTAGGTGTGGTCGACCGCGTCGCCGGCGGCGAAGACGCCCGACAGGCTGGTGCGGGTGGAGGGGGCGTCCACCCGGAGGTAGCCGGCGTCGTCGAGGGCGAGTTGGCCTTTGAAGAGGTCGGTGCGGGGATCGTGGCCGATGGCGACGAACAGGCCCGTGACCGCGAGCGGGCGGTGTTCGCCGGTGCGGGTGTCGCGCAGGGTCAGCGAGGACAGCCGGTCCTCGCCGTGGAGGGCGGTGACTTCGCTGTCGAACACGAAGGTGATCTTCGGGTTGGTGACGGCGCGCTCCTGCATGATCTTCGAGGCGCGCAGGGTGTCGCGGCGGTGGACGATGGTCACCGAGCGGGCGAAGCGGGTGAGGAAGGTGGCCTCCTCCATCGCGGTGTCGCCGCCGCCCACGACCGCGATGTCGCGGTCCTTGAAGAAGAAGCCGTCGCAGGTGGCGCAGGAGGAGACACCCCGGCCGGAGAGTTCGTCCTCGCGGGGCAGGTTCAGCTTGCGGTGCTGGGAGCCGGTGGCGACGATCACGGTGCGGGCGCGGTGGCGGGTGCCGGTGGAGTCGGTGACGGTCTTGGTGTCACCGGTGAGGTCGACCGCGGTGATGTCGTCGTCGACGATCTCGGCACCGAAGCGTTCGGCCTGCGCCCGCATGTGGTCCATCAGGTCGGGGCCCTGGATCCCCTCGGGGAAGCCGGGGAAGTTCTCCACGTCGGTGGTGGTGGTCAGGGCGCCGCCGACCAGGAGGGAACCGGCGAAGACGAGCGGGTTCAGCTGGGCGCGGGCGGTGTAGAGGGCCGCGGTGTAGCCGGCGGGGCCGGAGCCGATGATGATGACGTCACGTAGAGGGTCGTCGGTGCGGGTCACTGGTGGGTCCTTCGGTCGGAGACAGGGCCGGGGCGGCGGGGTCAGTCGATGGCCGGGGCGAGGCGGGGCGGCGGGGTCAGTCGACGGCCGGGGCGGGGCGGGGCGGCGGGGTCAGTCGATGGCCTGCGCGAAGCGGAAGAAGCGGTCGGGGTCGTAGGCCCGCTTGACGCTCTGCAGGCGGGCGTAGTTCTGGCCGTAGTAGGCCTGGCGCCAGGTGGTGAGGGCCGGGTCCATGTAGTTCTGGTACGCCTCGTGGTTGGAGTGGGCGTCCATGGTGGTGTGGGCGCTGTCGACCCAGGCCCGGGCGCGGTCGCGGTCCTGCGGGTCGGGGTCGGCACTGGGCAGGGTGACGGCGTAGCCGGCGTTGAAGAGGGCGCCGCGGTGGACGAACGCGGTGGCGGCGGCGGGGATGTCGTTGATGCGGCCGCCGTAGGGGAACAGGCCCAGGAAGCGGAACTGGCCGGGTGCGGCGTCGGCGGTGAAGGCGTCCAGGGCGGCCTGGGCGGCGGCGGTGGTCCAGGGCCTGGCGAAGTACAGGTTGCGCTGGGTGGTGTGGGCGTCGCGGGGCAGCTGGGCCTCGGGGGTGAAGCCGATGCGGTGGCATTCGGTGACGGTTTTGTCGCCGCAGCCGTAGACCTGCATCATCGCCTGCGCGTACGGGAGTTCGCTGCTGCTGCGGCTGGTGCCGGGGTGGCCGACGGCGGTGGTGAGGCGGTCCAGGAGACGGTCGCAGTCGGCCTTGGCGCCGTGGTAGGCGCCGGTGAGGACGACGGTGGGCTCCGTGCCGGCGGGGGCGTCGGTGGAGTACAGGAACATCAGCTCGCAGGCGAGTTCACGCGGCGCCGAAGCCATCCAGTCCTGCCAGGCGAGGATCGTCTGGAGGGCGTCGGCGTAGCGGAAGTTGAGGTTGAAGAGGGTCAGCACCGGGATCTGCACGGGCTTGACCTCGTAGTCGGTGACGATGCCGAAGTTGCCGCCGCCGCCACCGCGCAGCGCCCAGAACAGGTCGGGGTTGTCTCCGGCCGAGGCGCGGACGGTGCGGCCGTCGGCCAGGACGACGCGGGCGGAGACCAGGCGGTCGGCGCCCATGCCGTACTTGCGGGAGGTGTAGCCCAGGCCGCCGCCCTGGAGCCAGCCGCCCATGGCGACGGTGGGGCAGGTGCCGCCGGCGACCTGGACGCCGTAGGCGGACAGGGTGTTGACGACGTCGACGCCCTGGCTGCCGGGGCCGAGGTGGACGGTGGCGCCGTCGAGACGGACGGCGGCCAGGCGGGAGACGTCGATGACCAGGCCGGGGCTGGTGGAGTAGCCGGCGGCGCTGTGGCCGCCGCTGCGGACGGCGGTGGCCAGGGCGTTGTCCCGGGCGAAGCGCACGCAGGCGGCGACGTCCGTCTCGGTGGCGCAGTAGGCGACGGCCTGGGGGTGGATGGCGTCGTACTGGGCGAGCTGGAGTTGCCGGGCGGTGTCGTAGCCGGTGTCGGCGGGCAGGACGAGGCGGCCGGTGAGCGTGCTGCGCAGGGTGTTCCAGGGCACCGCGGTGCCGGCGGCGAGCACGAGGCCGCCGGTGGTGGCGGTCAGGGCGGCCGCGGCGGTGGCGCCGGCCGAGGCCCGTATGAGGGAGCGTCTGCTGAGCACGTGGATCACTCTCCGTCTTGTCCGTGAGTAGGACGTGGCTGTCCCGGCGGGCCGGGACGGGGTGTGCGGGTCAGGTGCAGCATCCGTGAGGACGGCGGCAACGGAGCGGAATCGGGGCGGAGTTCGTCACCTTCGCCGCAGTCGCGGCGGGTCGGCGGGCGGCCGGGCGGGGCGGGCCTCGGCGGGCGGCCGGGCGGGGTTGTCGGGGGTGGGCCGGCGGGTGGCCTGCGGGGTCGGCGGCAGGTCGTGCAGGACCAGGCTGTGGGCGGCGATACGGCAGCCGTCGCCCACGGTGACCGGGCCCAGGACGGAGGCGCCGGTACCGATCAGGACGCGGTCGCCCAGGACGGGGTGGCGGCGGCTTTCGCCGGCACTGTCGCGCAGCCAGCCGCGGGAGCCGAGGGTGACACCGTGGTACAGGGTCACGTCGTCGCCGACGACCGCGGTCTCACCGATGACGACGCCGAACCCGTGGTCGATGAAGGCGCGCCGGCCGATGCGGGCGCCGGCGTGGATCTCCATGCCGGTCAAGAGCCGCGCCAGCCGGGTCAGGGCGGCGGCGGCCAGCCGGCGGCCCCGCGTGTGCAGACGGTGGGCGAGCCGGTGCAGGGCCAGGCCCTGCCAGCCGGCGTGCAGCAGCGCCTCCGCCCGGCCGGAGCAGGACGGGTCGCGGTCCAGGACCGCCTTGAGGTCCTCGGCGATCAGCCGCATCAGCGGGACGCCACGACCCTTGCGGGATGCGGGGGCACGGCCCGTGCGGGGGCCGGGGGCACGCCCCACGCCGGGTGCGGGGATACGCCCTTCGCGGGAGGCGGGGATACGGCTTTGGCGCGGCCCGGGGGCACGGCCCACGCCGGGTGCGGGGGTACGGCTCTCACGGGACGCGGAGGCACGGCCCACGCCGGGTGCGGGGATACGGCTCTCACGCGGCCCGGGGGCACGGCCCTCACCGGAGGCGGGGGTACGGCTCTCACGGGATGCGGGGGCACGTCCTTCGCGGGGTCCGGGGGTGGGGTTTTCGCGGGGTGTGGGGCCGGGGCCGGTCATCGGGCGGGCATGGGGGTGGGGGCGGGCGGGGTGTCCAGGCGCCTGATGCGGTACATGGTGCGCTGGAAGAGTTCGTCCGCGGTGAGGGTGGCGAAGCGCTGCGGGCCGTTGTCGGCGTCCGGGATGCGCAGCGGGGACAGGGTGGTCCAGGGCGCGGGGTGGCAGAACTGCACGATGGACAGGCGCCCTTCCCGGGCGCCGGGGCGGGCCACGACGCGGTGGACGGCGGCGCGGGCCAGGCCGTTGGTGAGCCGGTCGAGGACCATGCCGACGTTGACGACGGCGTAGCCGGGCGGCGCGTCGACGGCCAGCCACTGCCCGTCGAGGAGGACTTCCAGGCCGGCCGCGGTCGCCCGGGGCAGCGCGGTGATGAGATCGAAGTCCTGGTGTTCCACCGCCCACACGTGCCGGGTGGAGGGGGCCTGGTCCATCGGCGGGTACCAGGTGGCCCGGTTGACGACGGGCCCGTCCTCCAGCATGTCGGTGAAGTAGTCGGGGTGGGCGCCCAGCGCGCCGGCCAGGGCGCGGACCACGTCGTGCTGGAAGCGCGCCATGCGGGTGTGCAGTTCGCGCAGTGCGGAGCCGATGCCGGGCACCAGGTGGTCGGGGAAGTAGGGGTCGGGGTAGCGGGCCGGGTAGCGCAGCCGCAGCGGGTGGCGGGCGGGCAGCGGGGCACCCCAGTGGAAGAGCTCCTTCCAGTCCGCCACCGTGCCTTTCTCGGCGTGTTCCACCAGGGCGGGTGTGTAGCCGGACTGGCCGTTGCTGCCGGGCGTGCGGCAGGTGTGCTTGGCGTCGGCGTCCAGCGCGAAGAAGGCGTGCAGGAAGGCGTACGCCTCGTCCAGGAGGCTTTCGGGAACGGTGTTGCGGACGAGGAAGAACCCGTCGCGCAGCGCGCCGCGCAGGTGCTCGCGGCCGCCGGGCCGTTCCAGGTCGATTTCCTTGAGCATGGTCGGTCCCTTTCACAGGGGGACGGGTTCATCGGTGGATCGTGTTCACTGCCCGGTCTTGCGGAAGGACAGCACCAGGTATTCGAGCCGGTGGCCCTGGTAGTGGAAGTTCCGGTCGATCACCAGGCGGCCGGCGGGGGTGAGCCCGGCGTCGGTGTACAGGGCGGTGACGGCCTGCTCGGTCAGCCACCAGTTCAGGCGGCCGTCGTCCAGGGGCAGTTCGGTGATCTCGCCGTGCGGGCTGAGGAAGACGCTGACGACCGCTACGCCGCCGGGGCGCAGCAGGCGGGCGCCGTGGGCGGCCCAGGCGGGCCAGTCGCTGCGGCGCTGGTGGTGCAGGCAGCCGTTGTCGACCAACAGGTCCAGGCCGGCGGTGGTGAAGTCCAGGAAGTCGCCCTGCACGAAGCGGGCCTGGCCGCGGGCGGGTGGCGGGGCGTCCCACACGTTGAGCAGGTCCAGGCCGGTGCTGTCGGCGTCGAGGTGTTCGGCGAGCTGGGCGGTCTGGTGGCCGCGGCCGCAGCCCACGTCCAGAACGCGCCGGCGGGCCGGGCCCGGTGCGGGGGGTGCCTGGGCGCGGGCGAAGGCGGTCACCTGGGCGTTGGTGTCGGCGCCGGTCCACGAGTCGCGGCCCTGGCCGTACCAGTGGCCGAAGGAGTCGGCGACGACGCGCCGGTAGTCGCCGTAACCACTCTCAGGGTTGTGGTGGTGGTCGTGGTCGGTGGGGGTGTCAGTGGTCGGCGGCATGGGCCCACTCCTCGGCTGTTCCGCGGCCGGCGGCGACGGCCACGGCGTGGCGGCCGCGCGGGCCTTCGTCGACGATGCGGGAGGCGCTCAGCCAGGCGCCCGCGGCGCTGGCGGAGACGGCGATCTGCTGGCCGCGGCGCAGTCGCCGCATCGCCTCCAGCGCCTGGGGATAGCTGATGGTGGTGAAGGTGAAGTCGTCCTGGTAGGGGGCCAGCAGGGGCTGTTTGAGGCAGTGGCCCAGGCCGCCGGTGCCGTTCATGCGGCGGGCGGCGGTGGGGGCGCGGTGGTCGCCGTAGGGCGCCTCGGCGGGGAAGACGGCCAGCGGCCGGCAGCCGGGCCAGCGGGCGCGCAGGGCCTGGGCGGTGCCGACGAGGGTGCCGGCGGAGCCGACCGCCGCGGCGAACGCGACGGGCCGTACGCCCTGCTGGGCGAGGCGGGTGGTGATCTCCTGGCCGGTGTGTTCGCGGTGTACGGCGGCCGCCTCGGGGGCGCAGTGCTGGAGGAGCAGGTGGCGCTGTTCGCGGGCGGCGATGCGGACGGCTTCGTCCATCGCGCCGAGGAATCCGCCGCCTTCGGGCCCGTGGGTGACAGGCGTGCCGTAGCGGTGCAGGGTTTCTACGAGGTGGCCGGGTGCGCCGTGCGGTACGGCCAGGTGCAGGTCGAGGCCGAGGTGGGAGCACATGTCGGCCAGGGCCAGGGCCAGGGAGCCGCCGGAGTACTCCACCAGCCGCACGTCGCGGGTGCCGGCGCGGGCGAGGGCCGCGCACAGCAGGGCGTAGGCGGTGCGGGCCTTGACGGTGCCGGTCAGGTTGGCTGCCTCCGCCTTCAGCCACACCGTGCCGCGCCCGGCCCGGCTGGGCACGGGCACCAGCGGGGTGGCGCCGATGGCGGGGCGGATGTCGGCGAGGCCGGGCAGCAGGCGGTGGGCGCGCCGCTCCAGCGGGGCGAAGGGTGCCTCGATGTCGGCGCGGCTGGGCCGGCGGGCGGCCAGCACCTGGGTGATGTGCGTGCGCCGCACCGCGGCGGGCGCGGTGGGTGCGGGTGGGGTGAGGGTGGTGGGTGCGGGTGCGGTCATGACGGGCGCTCGCTGGTGGCCAGGCGGAACCCGACGGGGTAGAGGGGGCCGGGGAAGGCGCCGTGCCGGCGGCGGGTGCGGGTGAGGTCGCCGAAGCGGGCGAAGCTGCCGCCGCGGGCGATCCGGTAGCGGCCCATCGACTCCACGAGGTGGTCGGCGATGTGCTCGCCGCCCGGGTAGGGGGCGTAGTCGTCGGCGGTGAACTCCTCCACGTTGCCGCCCATGTCGTGGGCGCCGAAGGGGGCCTGGCCGGCCGGGAACGCGCCGACGGGTGTGGTGGTGTGCACGCCCGACTCGCGGGTGTTGGCGGCGTCCGGGTCGAAGGCGCCGGCCCACGGGTAGGGGCGGCCCTCGGGGCCCTTGGCGGCGTACTCCCATTCCGCTTCGGACGGCAGCCGCCAGGGGTGGCCGGTGCGGTCGCTGAGCCAGCGGGCGTAGTGGTCGGCGTGGGCGGCCTCGATGCCGGCGACGGGATGGTTGGAGCGGTCCCAGGGGTAGGCGCCGAGGTACCAGGTGGAGGGGCGGTCCTCGATGCCGGTGTCGGTGAGGAAGGTGTGCCATTCGCCGTTGGTGACCGGGTAGCGGGCGATCCAGTAGTCGGCCAGGGTCACGGTGTGTTCGGGGCATTCCTTGGCGATCCAGGACTCCTCCACGCCGTGGCCGGCCCAGGCGCGGGTGACGTGGGCGATCTCCTCGGCGGGCAGGCCGATGGAAACGGCGCCGCCGGGGACGCAGCAGACGGCGGGCTGCGCGGTGATGCGGGGATCGCCCAGCAGGGCCAGCATGGCGCCGGCGGCGAGCCGTTCGGCCAGCGGCAGCGCGGCGTCCTCGACGGCGGCGGCCAGCCGCAACCGCTCCACGGAGACGGGGTGTTGCTGCGGGAGGGTGTGGACGCGGGCCGGGTCGGCGAGGCCGGCACGTTCTTGGAAGTGCGGGCTGCGGGCGACGTCGTCGAGGTTCACGCGCTCGCCTCCTTCAGCAGGGCCAGCGTGTGGCCGCTGGTGGCCTTGGCGAGCAGGTAGCGGGAGTTGTGCGGGGTGAGGTGGACGGCGGTGGGCAGCACGGCCTCGACCCGGATGCCGAGCTGGCGCAGCTGGGCGACCTTGTCGGGGTTGTTGGTCAGCAGCCGGATGCGGGTCAGGCCCAGGGCGCGCAGCATGGCGGCGGCCGCCCGGTAGTCCCGCTCGTCCTCGCCGCGGCCGATGATCCGGTTGGCGCTGAAGGTGTCGATGTCCTGGTCCTGCAGGACGTAGGTGTCGAGCTTGTTGTAGAGGCCGATGCCGCGGCCCTCCTGGCGCAGGTAGAGCAGGACGCCGCCCTCGTCGGCCAGAGCGGCCAGGGCTTCGTCGAGCTGGGGTCCGCAGTCGCAGCGGGCGGAGCCGAGCACGTCGCCGGTCAGGCATTCGCTGTGCAGCCGCACCAGGGGCACGGTGTGCGGGGTGTGCGGCAGGACGCAGGCGATGTGCTCCAGGGCGTCGGGCAGGTTGTGGAAGGTGACCAGTTCGGCCGGGCGGCCGGCGGCGCGCTGGAGGGTGATGGGTACGCGGGCGCGGATCGAGGCGGCCTGCGGCAGTGTGGTGAGGGAGTTCATGCTGCTCTGCTTTCCATCGTGGGTGCGGCGGGCATGGTGGTCGCCGGGGAAGCGGTCAGCAGGTCGGCCAGGTGCAGCGAGCTGCGCACGGCGGGCCGGCCGGCGAGGTCGAGGCCGACGAGGTCGATGCGGCCGTCCCAGCCGGCGACGGCGACCGTGCCGTCGGCGAGGCGGAGCATGCAGGACAGTCCCTGGGCGAATTCGGCCAGGACGTGGCCGGAGGCGAGGGTGGCCGCCGAGTCGTCCCAGTCGACCTGCCAGGCGTACAGGCCGAAGTCGTAGGAGCCGGCCAGGACGACGGGATGTTCCGCGCTGCCCAGCAGGGCCACGCATTTCACGGACTCGTCGGGGCCCAGCAGGGTCTGCACCCGCTCGGCGCGCCAGGTGGTGTCGGGCAGGCGGACGATCCGGCCGGCTTTGACGGTGTGGTCGCGGGAGGCGCTGGCGGCGGCCTCGCTGCCCAGGGCGGCGACGGCGTTGACGAGGTTGCCGTGTTCCCACAGCGTGCTGCGTCCGCGCGGGCCGCCCGCCTGGACGGTGCGGTCGGTTGCCGCGGACAGGAAGCCGCCGGCGTCGAGGGCGGTCAGTGACTTCACCGACCCGTCGTGGGCCTCGATCCGTTCGCGTACGGCGAGGGTGTCGGGGTCGAGCAGGAGGAACTCGCCGTTGTAGGTGCCGGCGACGAGGTGGCCGTCGTGGAGGGTGAGGGAGGGCAGCGGGGAGCCGAGGCGGGCGCTGGTGGTGAGGGTGGTGCCGTCGTGGCGCAGGACGTGCCCGGAGTAGGTGCCGGCGTACAGGGTGTGGCCGTCGCCGGCCAGGGACAGCACGGGCCCGTCGCTGACCTCGATGACGCGGGCCGGGCCGCGGCCCGACGCGCCCGGCCGCAGGGCCAGGACGAGGCCCGAGTCGGTGGCGACGAGGAGTTCCTCGCCGTGCTGGGCCAGCGCGTTGGGGCCGTGCGTGGGCCGGTCGGGGGCGGTGATCTCGCGGCCGGTCGCCAGGTCGTACAGGTGTGGGCCGTTCCAGAAGCTGCCGGCCGCGACGAGGTCGTGGGCGACGTCCACCGAGCGCGGCCACAGCCGGCGGTCCTCGACCCGGTGCAGGCGGGTGCCGGCGATGTCGAAGTGGTGCAGGGCGCCGTCGTAGGCGCCGACGACGAAGGAGGAGTCGTCCTCGGCCCAGGCGACCGCGCGGGCCGCCGCGGTGGACACCGCCACCGTGCGCACCACCTCCAGGCCGGCGGTGAGCAGGTCGACGGCGCCGTCGTCACGGGCGACGGCCAGCATCCGGCCGGAGTGGGACCAGGCGCAGCCCTCGATGGAGGAGTCGTAGCGGCGGGTGAGGGCTGTGGTCGGCTGGTCGGGGTCGTGGACGGCGACCAGGCCGTCCTCGCCGACGGTGGCCACCAGGCCCTGGGCGCTGACCGACACCATCATGCAGTGCGCCTCGTGGGAGGCGACCTCGGCGAGGAAGACGCCGTCGGCAGCCGACCACAGGGTGGCGCGGCCGTCCTCGGAGACGCAGATGAGCCGCTCGCCGTCGGGCAGCCAGGCCACCGAGTTGATGTCGTCGGTGTGCCGGGCCAGCACCGCGTGGAGGTGGGTGCCGCCGTCTTCGCCGATCCGCCAGATCGCCACCGTCTTGTCGGCCGACGCGGTGGCCAGCACCTCGGGGTCGACGGGGTTCCAGGCGGAGGCGTTGACCAGGCGGCGGTGGCGCAGCCGGGCCAGCGGGGTGGGACGAGACGGGTCTGCGGTGTCCCAGACGATCACGGTGCCGTCGTAGGAACTGGTGGCCAGGCGCTGTCCGTCGGGCCTGAATCCCACATGGGTGAGGGGAGCGGAATGGCCTGGTCCGTAGGCCGGAAGGTCAATGGTTCGCACGCCGTCTCGTCCTTTTTCTCGGGTCGCTCAGGTTTCTCGGGCCGCTCGGTCTTTCTCTTTTTTCCGGCTTCTCGAAATCGCCGGGCTATCGGGTTCACCGAGCGCCGAAGTTAGGCGGGAGGGTCGGCGTGTGGCGAGCGTCCGGCACGCAATCTGGCAACTTCCGGTATTCGGGCCGCCGGGTTGACCACAGGGCCCGTGGTCGTGCAATCGGCGCGCGGGGCGGGCTACTTGACCCATTACCGGCACGCTCCTTGAGGCGTCCGGCGTGGTGGGCGGACGCTGACGCGGAACGCAGGATGAGGCCAGGGAGCTGAGCGGCGTGCACATAGTTTTGGTCGAGACGACGTCCGTCCGCGGATTCGACATGGTCGCGGAGATGGCGGACTCGGGAATCGAGGTGAGCTTTGTCACCGCGAACCTGGACGCCTATCGGGGAAAGCCGGGATTCGAGCTGTCCTCGCGCGCCGCACGCATCCTGGAGGTTCCCCGGCTCGCCGCCGGCGATCTCGCGAGCCGGCTGCGCGGCCGGCTCGGTGTGAATCCGCCCGACGGGGTGATCTGCCGCGACGAGGTGTATCCGTTCGCCGTCGCCGAACTCGCCCGGGATCTGGGCGTGCCCCATGAATCGCCGGCCGCGGCGCGGATCCTCGGTGACAAGGCCGCCGTCCGCGCCCGCCTGGCCGAGCACGGTGTCGGCTCGCTGCGCTGGCGGGTGGCCGCCACCGAGGCCGAGGGGCTGGCGGCGGTGGAGGAGATCGGGCTGCCCGTGGTCGTGAAGCCCACCGCGGGCGGCTGGTCGGTGGGGGTGAGCATCGCCTGGAGCCGGGCGGACGCCGCCCGCGCCCTGTCCCAGGTCCTGGGTGCGTGCGACGGCCGTGACGGTGCGCCGCCGCGGGCGCTGGTCGAGGAGTACGCGGTGGGCCGGCACGTCAGCGCGGAGCTGCTGGTGCAGGGTGAGCGTGTCGTGCTGCTCGGGTTCGCCGCCCGGCTGCCCGCGCCGCCCGGCCAGGCCGCCGAGCTCGGCGGCCACTTCCCCGCCCGCATCGAGCAGGAGGCCTGCGCCCGCGCCTTCGTCCTGGACGTCGTCCGCGTGCTGGGCATCCGCTCGTCCGCCGTCCACGCCGAACTGCTGCTCACGCCGACCGGGCCGGAGCTGATCGAGATCAACGCCCGGGTCGCCGGGCATGTGGTGGCCCGTCAGATGTCTTTGGCGCTGGGGCGTTCCCTCACCCGCGACCTGGTGGCGCTGGCCGTCGGGGAGCGGGTGGAGGAGGCCGGGCCGCCCGAGACGGTCGTCGCCCTGCACCAGCTGTACAGCCCGGTGGCCGCGGTCGTGCGGGGCGGGAAGCCGGTGGACGCGCTGAGCCCGGAGGTCCTGGAGACCTACGTCGGTGTCGGCCCCGGCGACCGGGTGCCGGGCCTGCGCACCAACCATGACCGCTTCGGCTACGTACTGGCCCGCGGCCGCACCGGCGAAAAGGCCGCGCGGTCGGCCGCCGAGGCCGCCGGGCGCATCCTGCGGTCCCTGGAACTCGAAGCGGGGGCCGAAGCCGGGACGGCGGCGGAAGCCGGGGCGGTGGCGGCCGGGGCCGAGGCGGCGGGAGCCGAGGCCTCAGTGACCGGGGCCGAGGCCTCAGTGGCCGGGGCCGAGGCGGTGGCGGCCGTGGCCGAAGTGACGACGGCCGGACCCGGCGCGGCGGCGGGGCTCTCCCCCGAGGACGCCCCCTGCGGCGAGCATCTGCTGGTGCTGCTGGGCGGGGAGGATCCCGCCGAGCGGATCCTGGCGGCGCTGGGGGCGGTCTCCGCGCGCGTCAGCGTGGTGTGGACCGGCGGGGTCGAGGGGGAGCGGGAGGCGCGGGCGCTGTGGCGGCGGCACTACCGCGGAATGTGGCACAGCGCGTCCACCGGCTCCGGCATCCGGGCCGCGGCCCGGCTCGTGCACGCCGCCCGGCCGGTGCGCTCCTTGCTGAGCTTCTCCCCCTCCCCCGCCGCACAGCAGTTGCGGCAAGGCCCGCCACCGTCCACCGCCACTGCCGGCTGCCCGCCGCGCGGGCACACCGTCGTGGTGGCCGCACACGGCGGTGACGTCCGCGTCCTCACGGTCGTCGACGAGAGGGGCGATGCCCGCGTGTGCCCCTCGGGCCTGGACGCGCAGCCGCTCGCCGCGCTCACCGGTCGGGCCGCGCACGCGGTGCGCGAGGCCCGCCTCGACGGGGTGGTGCGCTGTCTGTTCCCCGCCGGCTCCCCCACCGGCGCGGCCCCGGTGCTGCTGCCCGGCCTGGACGCGGCGACCATCGACCTCCACGACGCCGTGCACACCCGCAGCCTGGTGGGCGCCGTCGCCGAAACAGCGCTGGGCCGCAGCCCGCGCGGCCGGGTGCGGGAGAGGGTCGCCGTGCAGCGCGCCCTGCCGGCACCCACCGGCCGGGCGCGGGTGACTGCCGCCCCCACCACCACCGAACTGGGCGGCCTGCCGGGCCTGTTCAGGGCGCAGGTGTTCACCGCGGCCGGCCACGTCCACGACGGCGCCGGACCGGCCGTATGGCTGCGGCACACCGTCGCCGCCGCCGACCGGGAACAGGCCGAGCGGGCCGCCGGACGTGTGGAGCGCTCGCTGGTGCTGCGCTCCGCATCCCAGTCCCGCACCCATGTCCTGCTGCTGGACCGGCTGGGGGCCGGCACCTGGAGCCTGCCGGACGGCGCGCCGGTCCTTGCCGCCGACCGCTTCCGGCTGAGCGTGCTGAGCTCCGCGGACACCGGCGGGCCGGCCGATGTGGTGGTCCGCACCGATCTGGGCGACGGCTTCGCGCTCGACCAGCTCGCCCTCGCCGTGCACGCGGCGCACCCCGTGCACCGGGTGGCCGCCCTGTCGGAGCGGCTGCTGGAGCCCGCCGCCCGGCTGCGGCAGCTGCTGGGCACCCCCGGTGAGGGGCCTGAGGAGGTGGAGCGCTTCGTGGACAAGGCCGTCATGAAGCGCATCGCCCGCCGCCACGGCATCCGCTGCGCCGACGGGCTGCTCGCGCACAGTCCCCAGGACGTGACCGGCCTGTTCGACCGCTACGGCAAGGTCGTCCTCAAACCGCGGGCCGCCTCCGGCTCCCAGGGCGTGGTGGTGCTGTCCTCGTGGCCGCGCCTCCAGCGCTGGCTGGCCGAGGAGTTCACCCCCGGCACGCATCTGTGCGAGGAGTTCGTCGACGCCCCGATGTGCCACATCGACGCCGTGGTCCGCGCGGGCGAACCGGTGTGGAACGTCTCCCTCTACGAACGCGACACCATGGCGCTGCGAGCGGGCCGGCCGCTGTCGTCGGCGACCGTGGCCGACCCGGCGGTCCGGGCGGCGGCCGGCCGGCTGCTGGCGCAGGTCGTGGACGCCTGGCAGGTACGCACCGGCGTGCTGCACCTGGAGGCGTTCGTGACCCCCGGCAGGATGACGTTCTGCGAGGTCGCCGCGCGTCCCGGCGGCGCCGGCGTCACCGAGGCGTTCCGGGCCACCAACGGCGTCGACCTGCGCCACGCCAAGATCCTCGCGGACGCCGGCGAGGACCCCCTGGCCGGGCGGCGCGAGCCCGTCGCCGCGTACGCCGGCTGGACGGTGCACTACTGCGGCGGCGGCCGGCTGCTGGAGTACGACGACTCGGCCGTCGCGCCGCTCGCCCACGCCCGCTCCGTGCACGCCCGCGTCGGCGACACCGTCCCCGCCTCGTCGTTCTCGGGCACCGGCGTCAGCACCCACGTCTTCGTCCACGACTCGCACGCCGAACTGACCCGGCTGCTGGCGCTGGCCGAGCACGGTGTACGCGTGGTCACCGGCCCGGCCGGCCGGCGGGCCACGTCATGATCCTCGGCATCCTCGGCAGCGCCGCCAAGAACTCGGTGAGCAGGCAGGTCCTGGCGCGCGCCGGTGAACGCCTCGGCCAAGCCGACGGCGGCGGCGGTTTCGAAGTGATCGATCTGGCCGTGGAGTTCCCCAAGGCGCACGCGCTGGAGGACTACGACCACCCGCCGCCCGGCAGCCAGACCGCGCTGCTGCGCGCCCGCGTCGCCGCCGCCGGCGCCGTCGTCCTCGCCACGCCCGTCTACCACGGCTCCTACAGCGCGCTGCTGAAGAACGCGCTGGACCACCTCACCGGCGACGCGCTGGCCGGCCGCCCGGTCGGCCTGATCGCCGCCGGCGGCGGACCGCGCGGCGCCGGCACCGCCTGCGACCAGCTGCGCACCGTCGTACGGGCGCTCAGCGGATGGGCCGCGCCCACCCATGTCGCCACCACCGCCGCCGACCTGGCCCCCGGAGCGCCGCTGCGCCTGCTGGAGCGCCGGCTCGACGTCCTCGCCGGCGAACTCCTGTCGTTTGTGACCTCCCGGACGTCCCCCGCGTCCTTCCCCGTCCTCAGCTGAAAGGCCTCACCCATCATGGGCTCCCATCTTCTGCTCCTCGCCGGGATCGGCGGTCACGCCCCTGCCGAGGCCCTCGACTCGCTCTCCACCGTCTGCGACAGCGTCAGCGTCGTGTACGTGAGCGCCTGGAACCCCTCCGACCAGCTCCGCGCCGACTTCGAACAGCGGGACCTGGGCGGTGAGTTCGTGGACGCCGGCGACCTGGACGCGGCCGTCACGGCGGCCGTCGCCCTGCACGGGCGCCGGCCGCTGGACGGCGTGGTGACCTACTCCGAACTGCTGCTGCGCCCCCAGGCCCGGATCGCCGACCGCCTGGGCCTGCCCGGCAACCCGCCCGAGGCGGTGGCCGTCGCGCAGTCCAAGGCCCGCCAGCGTCTGGTCTTCGCCGAACACGGCGTGCCCTGCCCCGGCTTCGAGATCATCACCAGCGAGCGGGACCTCGCGGCGGCGGCCGCCCGCGTCGGACTGCCCGGCGTGTTCAAACCGTCCCTGGGCGCCGGCAGTCAGGGCGTGCGGCTGGTGTCCACCTACGCGGAACTGATCCACTCCTTCACCGTCACGCGCGCCGAGAAGACCGCCTTCCTCCAGTCCGACGAGGCGTATCTGCTGGAGGAGCAGATGGCGCTGGAGGCCGACGGCGACAGCGGATACGCCGCCTACTGCAGCGTGGAGTCGCTGCTCAGCAACGGCAGCGCCCACCATCTGGCGATCTCCGACCGGCTGCCGCTGGAGCACGGCTACGTCGAGGAGGGCGTCGTCCTGCCCAGCCGGCTGGATTCGGCGGCCCAGGCGGCCGTCATCGACGTCGCCGACCAGGCGATCAGAGCGATCGGGCTGACCTGCGGCGCCGTACACACCGAGATCGCGCTGACCGGCGGCGGGCCGCGCGTCATCGAGGTCAACGCGCGCGCCGGCGGGCCGCTGCCCACCATGTTCAAGGCGGCCGCCGGCTACGACTACGCCGCCGAGATCGGCCGCAGCGCACTGGGCCGGCAGCCGGCCGCACCGCCCGCCTTCGACCAGGTCGCCCTGGTGCGGTTCCTGCCCATCCCGGCCGGTTCCTGGCGGGTGGCCGCCCAGACCCCTGCCGCGGAACTGCTGCGCGCCTTCCCCGAACTCGTCTACGTCTCCCCCCGCTTCCTGCCCGGACAGCGCGTCAGCCGCCAGCGCAGCATGCACCTGGCCAGCTTCATGGTCAAAGCCGGCGACCGGGCCGCGGCCCTGGCCGTCATGCGCCGGGTGGAAAGGGCCCTGGACATCCGGCTGGTGCCGGGTTTCGGGGCGACGACGGGGGCCGACCGTGACTGACTCCCCCCCTGCGGGCAGGGCGGCCGTGCCGGGGCTGCGCCGCTTCTACGCGGTCGGCCTGTGCGACGCGCTGGGTTTGGGCATGTATCTGTCGCTGTCGGTGCTGTTCTTCGCCCACGCCGCCGACCTGAGCAACCAGCAGGTCGGCGTCGTCCTCAGCACCTCGGGCGTGGCGTCCCTGCTGGGCGCCATGCCCATCGCGCGGACCGCGGAACGCTACGGGGTCCGGGCCGCGCTGGGCGCCCTGTTCACCATCCGCTGCGCCGCCTTCCTCGCGATGGCGGCCGTCTCCTCCTTCGGGCAGGCACTGGGCGCGGCGGCCGTGGCCGGGCTGCTCAGCCGCGGCATCGGCCCGCTGATCGAGTCCGGGGTGATCAGCCGGGCCGGCGACGCCCAGGCCGTGGGCACCCTGGCCAGGCTGCGGACCCTGCGCAACGCCGGCCTCGCCGCCGGCGCCCTGCCCACCGGCGCGGCGATCGCCGCCGGCGAGGCATGGGCCTACCGGACGGTGCTGGTGGCCTCCGCCGTGCTGTTCTTGTGCTGCGCGGTCATCTGCCGCGGCTTCCCCGCCTGCGCGGCCGCCGTCTCCGCCCGGCACGGCGGGCGCGCCCGCATCCTGCGCAACCGCGCCTTCCTCGCCATCACCGCCCTGTACGGGGCGTTCACCTTGTCGGCGCTGCTGCTGGGCATCGGCATGCCGCTGTGGATCGTGCAGCGCACCCAGGCGCCGTCGTGGACGGTGACACTGATCCAGCTGCTGAACACGGCGGTCGTGGTGGCGTTGCAGGTACGGCTGAGCAAGGGATCCGACCGGCTGACGCGGGCGAGGGCGCTGATGTGCCGCGGGGGTCTGCTGGCGGGACTCGGCGCGCTGGCGGTGCCGCTGACGGTGCTGGGCGGCGGCCGGCTGGACCTGCTGGTCGTGGTCGTGGCGGCGGTCCTGCTGTCGCTGGGCGAACTGCTGATCACCGCGGGCACCACCGGGGCGGCGCTGCTGCACATCCCCGAGGGCCACAAGACCAGCCATCTCGCCGCCCTCAACCTCGGCTTCGCGGTCACGACGGTCGTCGGGCCGCCGCTGATCAGCGTCAGCGTCGGCTTCAACTGGGCCTGGGCTGCCTGGGCGGCGTTCTTCGCCCTGCTGGGCCTGCTCGCCCTGCGCGTTCCCGAACCACCCCTGCGCACGGCGGGCAGGCCGGTGGCAGCCGTGGTGTGAGAACCGGGCCGGCCCACGGTGCCGGGGCGGGCCCACGGTGCCGGGGCGGCCCCACGGTGCCGGGGCGGCCCCACGGTGCCGGGGCGGCCCCACGGTGCCGGGGCGGGCTGCGATGACGTGGGGTGGCCTACGGTGTCGCGCGCCGGCCCGCATCACTGCGGGCGGGCGTTGTCGCGGGCCGGTCCCGGACGTGAGCGCAGCGCTCGTGCGTGCCTGCCGGCGGCCGGGTGCCTGGCCCGACCCCGGGTGCCTGGCCCGACCGCCGGGTGCCTGGCCGGCTGGTGAGGTGGCGCCGGCTGCGAGGGCGTGGCGGGCGACCGTGACGGCAGGCTCTGGGTCCGCGCTCCCGTGGGTGGGGAGACCGGGCCGGGCGGCGCGAGCCGGACCGGGCGACGCGAGCCGGACCGGGGTGTCAGTCGATGACGGGGCCCTGGGAGCGGGAGCGTTTGAGTTCGTAGAAGCCGGGGGTGGCCGCCAGCAGGAGCAGGCCGTCCCACAGCCGCAGTGCGTCCCGTCCGCGCGGGGCGGGGGTGACGACCGGGCCGAAGAAAGCCCTCCTCGTGCCGTCCGGGCCGGGCAGTGCGATCACCGGGGTGCCGACCTCCTGGCCGACCTGGTCGATGCCCTCCTGGTGGGAGGCGCGCAGTTCGCGGTCGTAGGTGTCCTGCTCGGCGCAGTCGATCAACTCCGGTGCCAGGCCCGTCTCCTGCAGCGCGCCCGTGATCGCCTCCCGGCCCGGGCCGAGGCCCTGGCGGTGGATGCGGGTGCCCAGCGCGGTGTAGAGGGGGCCGGTCACCTCCTCGCCGTATTTCTGCCGGGCGGCGGTCATCACCCGTACCGGCCCCCAGCCCTCGGTCAGCAGCCGGCGGTAGCGCTCGGGCAGGTCCTCGCGGCCCTCGTTGAGGACGGCCAGGCTCATCACGTGCCAGCGGATGTCCAGGGCGCGGTGTCCGGCGACCTCCAGCAGCCAGCGGGAGGTCATCCACGCCCACGGGCACACGGGGTCGACCCACAGATCGACCGGGGTGGGGGTGGGGTCAGTGGTGGGCACGGTCGTGTTCTCCTTCCGGGTGGGCGACCTGCTCCAGCAGGGCCAGGGCCCGTTGCCTGGCCGCGGTGGCGTCGTGGGCGGGCAGGTCGGCCACGGCGAGCAGGTGCGCGAGCAGGGCGGCGAGGCGGCCCCCGCCGGCGTGCGGCAGGGCTATGGCGCCCTCCCAGAGCACGGCGCGGATACGCTCCGCGGTCGGTTCGCCGTCCGCCGCCGACGCGTCGAGCAGTCGCCGCGCGCTCCAGCGCTCCAGCGGGCCGGGCAGCCAGGCCTCGCCGGCCACATCCCGGGCCAGGGCGGCTGTCAGCGTGTCGAGCCGGTCCACGGCCAGGGTGTCCTGCCCGCCCGGGGCAACGGTGGTGTCGCTCATGTGAGGGGTTTCCGCTTCCTTGTCGTACCTGCCCACGCGGGGATGCGTGCGCGCGGGCGCCGGGTCATGCGGCGTGTCCTCACGGTGGACGGGGCCGGTCGAGGCGCGGCCAAGGCGCGGCCAAGGCGGGCCAAGGCGCGGCCAAGGGCCGGTGAAGGCGCGGGTGTCGGGCGGGCAGGGTGATGGCCGGGGAAGCGTGGTGGCCGGGGGCCGGCCGCCCCGAGGGCGGCGAGTCCGGAGTCCGGCCGCGCTGTTTCGTGGACCTGCGCCGGCCACCTGCCGCACAGCGGCGACGAGCCGCCGACCCGGCCGGGGCGGGGGCTTACGACACGCCCCGAGCGGTGTAGCGCTCGGCGAGGCCGAGGGCGTGTGCCGATGGCCAGCCCCTTGAGGAGCCTCCACGCGGCGTACGCGGGCAGCCCATCGCCCCTGTGACGGCCAGGCTCGCCCCTCCTGGCCGGACCCGAGCGCGGCAGGCCGCCTCTGGGACACCCTCAACTGCTCTCCCCCTCTGCACCGACGACCTGCGGCCAGCCGGATTCACCACGATCGCAAGCCGCGGTGCCGGATCCATCGGGGGGTACTGACTCCTCCATGGAGAGGAACGGGGCCTGGCTGCCCTGGCCCCGGCCTGCCGTCCACCGGCCGACGCGGTCACCGTCGGCCGGCCGCCAAGGCTGCCCCGACCAGGCGGAAACCCGAAGTCACGGCTGAAGCAGTGGCACCGCGGCTAGGCCTGCCCCAGCCGGGTACCTTGGTCAGCGTTTGGCCGTGACGTGCCCGGTCAGCTTCTCCCAGTTGCCGGATCCGATCGCGGCCTTCTCCTCATGGCTGAACGGCGCCTGCTCGAGGAACGAGCGGGCGACCCCGTTGGAGGTGTCGAGGAAGGGGAATCCGCCAGGTCGGGTCCCGAATGTATAGGGGTAGTCGGTGGAGTACATCATGCGCTCCGTCCCGACGACCTCCGAGGTCCACCGCATGTAGCGCTCGCTGACCGTGCCGCTGCCGCACACCCAGAAGTTCTGCGTGAAGTAGTCGGCCAGCGGGCGTTCCAGCTTCGCGTTGTGCGCCATGATCCCGGTGTGGTCCAGGTAGAACAGGACGACCTCGCCCCAGTGGCCGGCGATCACCTGAAGCTCGGGGTGCCGGTCGAACACCCCGGAGAAGATCATCCGCAGGTACTGGATGCCCAGGTCGAAGTACCAGCCCAGCCCTGCCGTCGCGAGGCCCATGCCGGTGCTGCGCGCCAGCCCGACGCCGTCATCGAAGCCCGAGTAGTACGCGTCCAGAACCGGCTTCGTAGGGGTCTGCGGGTGGAAGTGCAGCGGGACTCCCAGTCGCGCGGCGGTCGCGTAGAGGTCGTCGAACTCCCCGGCGTCGGCGAGCTTGTCGCCGGTGCGCCCGTAGAGCATCGCGCCGGGGAACCCGAGCTGGGTGACCGCGCGCTCCAGTTCGGCCGCGGCGGCCTCGGGCGCCGCGGTGGGAATGGCGGCGAAGGCTTGGAAGCGGTCGGGCCGCCCGGCCACGATCTCGGCCAACGTGTCGTTGGCCTCGCGGGCTACGGAGACGGCGTCTGCGGCGCTGAGGTTCTGCACGCCCGGCGAGGCCAGGGACACGACCGCGACGTCGATGCCCTGGTCGTCCATATCGGCCAGGCGCTGCTCGCCGAAGTCCCGCAACCGCCGGGCGAAGGGCTCGTCGCCGAATCCGAGCTGCGGGATCTGCGGCACCCCAGCCTTGGCCCACGCGTCGAGCAGCGCGGGCAGGGCGATGTGTTCCTCGAGAGCCACAATCTTGATCTTGTCTGGCACTGCGTACTCCTGTTGTCAGTGATGTCTTTCGGGGCAAGCGCGTGCGGGCCCCGAACGGCCGATGCCCTTGGGTCCTGGGGCCTTGCCGAGACGACTCGCGGTACGTGCTGCCGCGTCTGCCGGTATTCGCCGAATCCGTCGTCCGGACTGCTCGCCGGCTCGGGTACCAAGCGGCACCCATTCGTGGATTCCATCGGAAACATCTAGACAGTATCATTGATACTGGCGATGATGTATCGAATCTCTTATCATTGATCCATGCCTCGAGGGACAAAGAACGACGTCACCCCCGCCCCCGGCGGGCGCGAGCTCACCCGCCGACGTGTGATCGAGGCCGCCGCGGACCTGCTCGCGCGCGAGGGCCGCGATGCGGTCACCACCCGTGCGGTCGCGGCGGCGGCCGGATTGCAGCCCCCGGCGATCTACCGCCACTTCGCCGACATGGACGAACTGCTCGATGCGGTGGCCGAGCACGGCTACGCCACGTTCCTGGCGGCCAAACACGCCGCTCCCAGCCCCACAGACCCGGTCGAGGACCTGCGCGCAGGCTGGGACCTCGCCGTCGAGTTCGGGCTCGCCAACCCCGCGCTGTACGCGATGATGTACGGCGAGCCCAGGCGCGGCACGACGTCTGCCGCTTTCCAGGCAGGCATGCAGATTCTGCTGGGCCGCATTCGCCGTCTCGCCGCCGCTGGTTGGCTACGCGTCGAGGAGCACCTCGCGGCCGCGATCATCCACGCGACCGCGCGCGGGGCCGTGCTTACCTGGTTGTCGATGCCCGACGATCAACGCGACCCGGCCCTGCTCATGTGCCTGCGAGAAGCCATGGTCGCCGCCGTCACCAACCAGAGGCCCGACGTGCAGGACCCGGGCCCGGCCGGTGCGGCCCGGGCCCTACGCGCTGCACTGCCCGAACAGACAACCCTGAGCAGCGCAGAGCAGCACCTGCTCAACGAATGGCTCGGCCGTCTCGCGGCCGGCCGGTAACCGGTACGCCACCGCGAGCCTGCGGGTCTTCTGGGAACATCAGTGATCAAGCCCTGGAAGATCGTGCAATTGAGTGCCAGTGCGGGTAGGAGCGGCAGCCACCTGCTCCGCCCGCGCGTTCAGCTTCGTACCCGGCCAGCCCGGCACTGCTTGGAGCATCCTCCAGGACCTGTTGGAACTGCGCCCTGTCACCAACCTCTGTGGACAGAACACCTAGGCGGACGGCCCGGTGGAGCGGCCGGGGCGGCGGGTGAAGCGGCGCAGGCCCCGTCGGGTGGGCTTCAGCGGTTTGTCCTCGGCCGACAGTGGTCCCCGGGCCGCGGTCAGGGCCGGTGTCTGCCCCGGGGCCGGCAGGGACCACCCGCCGTGTTCGAGCCGGCTGCGGACGGCCTTGGCCATCGCCTGGTGGGAGGCTTCCAGCAGGCCGTGCTCGGACAGTCGCTCCCACATGTGCAGCAGTTCCTGGCCCCGGGTGGTCACCTGGCTGCCGTCCGTCAGGCGCTGCCACGCCGCGGTGGCGCGGGCCACGTCGGGCGCCGCCCGGCCCAGGTCGGTGCGGCAGCGGATGCGGGCGACGGCCAGCGCGAGGGTCACCGACAGCGAGTAGTCGCCGCGCAGGTACGCCAGGTAGGCCTCGATCGACCGGGCTTCCAGGGCGAGTTCGTCCTTGGCTCCCCTGCGCAGTGTGAGGTGCTCGCGCAGTGCGCTGGCGAGGACGAACGCGGCGTGCAGTTCCTCGCGCTGCGCGTGCTGGATGATGCGCTCGACCCGGGCCAGCGGAGGGAACGCCCCCTCCTCCGCGGCGGTGCGCTCCGGGCCGGGCGGCAGGTCGTCCTCGTCGGCGATGGTCCGGCTGGAGCCGTCGGGATACACCCGCACGCGGGCCACCTGCTGTTCGGTGCGGTCGATGACGGTGGCCGCCACCGGCGCCCCCACGGTGCGGGCGAACATGGCGACGGCGTCGAGGATCGTCTCGTTCGCCGGGCGGGTGCCGCCCATGTCCAGCAGATGGCCGTTGACGACCGTCGAGCCGTCCTCGGCCACGTAGGCGTCCAGCCGGATCAGCGGCTGCGCGATACGCGCGGGCAGGTTGCCCGCGTCACCGGGTGTCAGCGAGTGGGGCATCGGTTCAGACTCCGGGTCGTACGACGCCGAGAATGGGCATGGAGGCGGCCGGCGCGATGGTGACCGTGCGGCCGGGCCGCGGGGCGTGGATGATCTGCCCGCCGCCGATGTACATGCCCACATGCGTGGCGTCACTGAAGTAGATGATCAGATCCCCGGGTTGTGCGGACGCCAGGGCCACCCGGGTCAGTCCCTGCCACTGTGCCTGCGAGGTGCGGGGTATGGGGTGCCCGGCCGCCGCCCACGCGGTGGAGGTGAGTCCCGAGCAGTCGTAGGAGGAGGGGCCCACCGCGCCCCACACGTACGGTTTGCCGATCTGTGCCCGCGCGAAGTCGACGGCCTGCGCGGCCGCTCCGCTCGCCTTCGTCCCGCCGCCGCCCGGGCCGGACGGGGCGGGCTTGGTGCCGCTCGTGTCGGGGCCCGTCCAGCGGGAGGTGGCCTGCTGCGCCTGCTTCTTCTCCAACTGGGCGAGTTTGCGGGCCTGTTCCTTCTTCAGCCCCGCCTCGATCTGCTCGGCCTCGGCGATCTTCTGCTCGATCTTCTGCTTCGCCTCGGCCTTGTCCGCGCGGCTTTTCCTCAGCTCCCGCAGTTCCCTGGCGGCCGAGTCGGTCTGCCGGCTCAGCTGCGCGCGGGCGGCTTTCTGCGTCTGGGAGACGTTGACCAGGCTCCGCAGGGCCTGGCGGGCCTGGGACGCCTCGTCCAGGGCCTGGTCGGGGTGGTCGCCGAGCAGCAACTGGATGCCGGTGGCGGCGAGATCGCCCCCGCGGTACTGCGTCCGGGCGGCCGCACCGGAGAGGTCGTGCAGATCGTCCACCCGCCGCTCGGCGCGGGACAGGCCCCGGCGCAGCGACGTCAGCCGCTTCTCCTGCCTGCTCGCCTTCTCGTCGGCGGCGTTGTAGGCCTCGGTGGCCACCTCCGCCTGGCGGTAGAGGCCGTCGAGTTGGGTGTGGACGGCCTCGATCGAGGTGTCGCCCTGCGGGCCGGGGTCGCCGGGAGCCGCGTAACTCGGCCCGGTCATCAGGGCGGTCGCTAAGACGAGGGTTGCTGTGGTGGCACGGCTGCGCAGCCGTCTGCCGCCGCTCGACACGTTCATCCGGCTCCAGTCTCAGAGGTCGTGTGCAGGCGGCCCGGACAGACGCGTTGCCCTACGCGGTCGCCAACGCGGCGCGTACGAAGATCCGTTCAAGCCTCGAACACACTACCTCCACCGCAACCGCCGGCCCCTTCCGCCCCGCACGTGTCAACCGGCGTTCAGCCTCCGTTGTCCCCGGACGGTGACCGGCGGGGGGTCGGGCGCGCGGGCGGGGGAAGCGAGCACGCCGCGCAGGCCGTGGCGGTGACCGTCCGCGGGTGGCCGGATCGATCAAGGTCTTGGAACCGGTCAGGAATCGAGAAGCGCCGGCCGCCGTACAGCCCCTAGCGTGAGAGGCATGGCAACCACCGCTTCCACCGCCACCGTGTCCCTCGCGTCCGTCACCCTGGAGGTGGCCGACCCCGGGGCCGCCCGCCGCTTCTACCGCGCCTTCGGCGTGGAGACGTACCTGCGCCTGCGGGCCCGCGAGGCGCCCTCCACCGGATTCCGCGGCTTCACGCTGGCGCTCACGGTGTCCGGGCCGGCCACCGTCGACGGCTTCGTCGGCGCCGCCGTGGACGCCGGTGCCACGGTGCTGAAGCCCGCCGCGAGGTCGCTGTGGGGTTACGGCGGTGTCGTCCGGGCCCCGGACGGGACGATCTGGAAGATCGCGACCTCGGCGAAGAAGGACACCGGCCCGGCCACCCGCGACATCGACGAGGTCGTCCTGCTGCTCGGCGTCGAGGACGTGAAGGCCACCAGGCAGTTCTACGCCGGCCGGGGCCTGAGCGTGGCCAGGAGCTTCGGCGGCAGGTACGCCGAGTTCGCCCCCGGCGACTCCAGCCCCCTCAAGCTGGCGCTGTACAAGCGCCGTGCCCTGGCCAGGGATCTCGGCGTCGCCGCCGACAGCGCCGGCTCCCACCGCGTCGTCCTCGGCAGCACTGCCGGCGCCTTCACCGATCCGGACGGCTTCGTCTGGGAAGCTGAGGCGGCCCTGGCCCCCACAGCGTCCTGACCCCGCCCCCTCGCCCCGTCCGACCCCGTACGAGAGGAAACCTGCGATGCCGTCCACGAAGTCGCCCGCCGAGGACTCCGGCACGAGCGCCGGGAAGTACGACGGGTTCACCGCCGAGGAGCGGGCCGCGATGAAGGAGCACGCGCGGGAGGAGAAGAAGGCGGCGGCGCGGCGCGGTTCGTCCCGGGCGGAGAAGGAGGCGGCGGCGGAGCGGGACGTCCTCGCGAAGATCGCCGAGATGCCGGAGGCGGACCGCGTCCTCGCCGAACGGATCCACGAGATCGTCAGGGCCGCCGCTCCGGACCTCGCGCCCAGGCTCTGGTACGGGATGCCCGCGTACGCCAGAGACGGCAAGGTCGTCTGCCACTTCCAGAGCGCGGAGAAGTTCAAGTCGCGGTACGCCACGCTCGGCTTCAGCGACCAGGCGGCACTCGACGACGGCGCCCTGTGGCCGACCGCCTACGCCGTGAAAGAACTGACCGCGGCCGACGAGGAACGCATCAGCGCGCTGGTCAGGAAGGCGGTGGGCTGAGACCGGCCGCGCCGCCGGCCACGGCCCCGGAGCCTTTCGGACCTGCCCTCCCGCCGCCCTCGCCCGCCGCCCTCGCCCGCCGCCCTCGCGGCATCCGGTCACCTGTCCTCGACGTCCAGCGCGAAGTGCAGGGCCGTGATACCGAGTCGGCGGGCGTGGTAGAAGCGGTGGGCGGCGAGGTTGGTGGTGCCGGAGTCGAGTTCGATGCGCCGGCAGCCGAGTGTTCGGGCACGCTCGCTCAGGTGGGTGAGCAGGGTGGTGCCGATGCCGGCCGAGCGGCGGGCGGGGTCGGTGACCAGGTCGTCGACGAACAGGATCCGGCCGCGGCTGGTGGCCAGGACGCGGTGGGTGGCCACCGCCACGCAGTGGCCGCCGGCGTCGTAGGCGGCGGTGAACACCAGGCCCTGCGCGTGCGCCTCGAAGGCGAACCGGTCGAAGCCGTCATCGGTGAGGGCGGGCCGCAGCGCGCGCAGCAGGGGCCGCAGGTGCGCCGACATCTGCGGGGCGTCGGGCCTCACGTCGGTCAGGGTGTAGGACACGGCCGGCAGCGTAAGCGCGTTTTCTGCTTGCGTGGGGCCGGAGTTGACACACGATGGGTCGACCTGACGGACCGTGGCCCGCGATCGGCGCCGGTCCGGCCGCAGGGCCCTGGGCGGTGCCAGACTCGGCGACCATGCGTGCCGCTTACATAACCCAGCTCGGCTCCCCCGACGTCATCGGTCACGGTGAACTGCCGCCGCCCGTGCCCGGTCCGCACGACGTGCTGGTCGACGTCGAGGTGAGCGCCGTCAACCATGTGGACACCTTCGTGCGGTCCGGAGCGTGGCGCACTCCGCTGGAGTTTCCCTTCGTCATCGGCCGTGACCTGGTCGGCACGGTGGCCGCGGCCGGCCCCGGGGCGACCGGCTTCAGGGCCGGTGACCGGGTGTGGTGCAACAGCCTGGGCCACGACGGCCGCCAGGGGGCGGCCGCCGAGCAGACGGTGGTGCCGGTGGACCGGCTCTACCACCTGCCCGAGGGGGTCGACCCGGTGGACGCGGTGGCGCTGGCCCATCCGGCCGCCACCGCGCACCTGGCGCTGTTCACCCACGGCAGGTTGCGGGCCGGTGAGAGCGTCGCGGTGCTCGGCGCGGGCGGCAACGTGGGCAGCGCGGCCGTGGTGATGGCGGCCCGGGCCGGCGCCCGGGTGATCGCCGTCGCCTCCGCCCGCGACGAGCCCTACGTACGGTCGCTGGGCGCCGACCACGTGATCGACTACCGCTCCCCCGACGTCGCCGGGCAGATCAGGGCCGCCGCCCCGGACGGCCTGGACGTCCATGTCGACACCTCCGGCCGCAACGACCTGGAGACGGCGGTGGACCTGCTGGCGAGCCGGGGCCGCATCGTCATCCTGGCCGGGCTGCGCTCCCGCCCGGTGCTGCCCGCGGGAGCGCTGTATCTGCGGGACCGCTCCGTGCACGGTTTCGCCATCTCGCACGCCGACACCGCCCAGCTCGCCGACGCCGCCCGGGGCATCAACGGGCTGCTGGCGGCGGGCCGGCTCGCCCCGCGCGCCACCGAGGTGCTGGCGCTGAGCGAGGCGGCCGTGGCGCACCGCCGGCTGGACGAGGGGAAGGTGCACGGCAAGCTCGTGCTGCGCGTGCGCGCCTGAAGGGGCCGGCCTGGGGGGGGGGGGGGGGGGGGGGGGGGGGGGGAGCGCGCCCGCCCCCCCCCCCCCCCCCCTTCCCCCCCCCCCCCCCCCCCCCCCCCCCCC
>NZ_JBWKDW010000024.1:56012-62567 GCF_056435735.1 Streptomyces sp. NPDC043878 | reverse complement strand
CCACGGCAAACTCGGGCTGCGCGTGCGCGCCTGAAGGGGCCGGCCTGTGAGGGTGTCGCGGCCGCCGCCGCGACGCCCTCACCCGTTCCCCTCCCCCGCGCCCGTCCCCACCCGTTCCCCTCCCCCGCGCCCGTCCCCACCCGCTCCTCTCCCCCGCGCCCGTCCTTGCCCGCCCGCCCCGCCGTTGCCCGCCCGCCCTTCGCGCCCGCCCTTCGCGGGGCACATCGTCCTCGCGCGCCGTCGCACACCGTGCCGCGTTCCGGCGTGATCCCGCGGGATCACGCATGGTCTCGCGTGATCCCGTCTCTGTGCGGCCGTGCATTGATCCACTGCCCGCACCCGGTCAACTCCCCTGACACACATGGGAATTCGACTTGACGGACACCGATCGGCTTCATTGCCCGGCTTCCGCGGGGATCGGCAGGATTGCCGGCATGACAGCGAACACTGACAGCGTCATCGACAATTCCCCGCTCTTCGAACTCGACGCCAGAATTCGTGTTTCCGTGTCCCCGGAGAAGACCTACGCCGTGGTCAGCGATCTGACGCGCAGCAAGGAGTGGAGCCCGGAGTGCATGGGCGGCGAGTGGATCGAGGGTGAGCCCTCGGCGGTCGGCTCGGTCTTCCGCGGCGAGAACCTGCGCAGCGAGAGTGTGGTCGGCTGGGCGCCGCTGATCCGCGGCACCTGGTACACCGAGGCCCGTGTGGTGGCCGCCGAGCCGGGCCGGACGTTCCGCTGGATGATGCTCACCCACGCCCGTGAGGGCCAGGAGTCCGTGTGGGGCTTCGACATCGAGGACGCCGGCGAGGGCACGTCCTGGCTGGTGCACCACTTCCGGATGGGCAAGGCCACCGCCGGCATCCACAAGATCGTCGCGGATCTCGACGAGGAGGCCCGCAAGCGGTTCGTCGCCGACTGGACCGCGAAGCTCGAGCAGGACCTCGACGACACCCTGGCCCGTATCAAGGACGTCGTGGAGAAGGACTGAGACAGGCGCCGTCTTTTCACCCCGCACCGGCAGGCCGTCAGTTCTTTTGCCGGGCACCACCCCCCTTTTCAGGATTCCGCAGCCATGGACGAGAGATCGGTTACATGTTTCTCCAGCGAATAGGAAGCAAGGGAATTCGGCTGGGCACGCTGTTCGATCGAGCGGCCGCCCGGCATCCGGCGAACTTCGTGATCCTCGACCACGACCTGGACATCGCCCCCGGCCTGGGCCGGCGGGCGACGCTGACCGAACTGGCCGACCTGGTGGACGACTTCGCCTCCCGGCTGTGGTCGGTGGGCGTGCGTCCCGGGGACCACGTCGTGGTGCACAAGAGCGACAACTTCGACATCTCCCTTCTGGCCTGTGCCGTCGCGCGCACCGGGGGCATCCCGGTGCTGCTGTCGCCGAAACTGGACGGCGCGACGGTCGCCGAGCTGCTGCGCCGGGTCGGGCAGCCGTTTCTGGTCACCGATGAGGACAAGCTCGAAAACGACCTGCCCGCCGAGGTGTTCGGCCTGTCGCGCACGGTGCTGCTGGCCTCCGGCCGATGCGAGGGCGCGACCTCGTTCGCCGCGCTGGCCGGCGCGGCGCGTGTGCCGGCGGTGGACATGCCCATCGACCACCCCACGCTCATCACGCACACCTCCGGCACCACCGGCACGCCGAAGCTGGCCGTGCACACCGGGATGAGTTTCCAGTCCCGCTACCGGCCGCAGGCCACCGTCGTGGGCGCGGCGGTGCGCCGCAGCGAGCCCGTCGCCGTCCATGTGTCGTTCGTGCACTCGCGGATGTTCACGGCGATGCCCATCTCGATCCTGCAGGGCCACCCGCTGATCGTTCTGCGGGACGACGACCCGCAGACCGTGGGTGATCTGTTCGCGCAGGTCCCGCCCGGGTTCATCGAGGCCCACCCCAACACGTTCCTGCGCTGGGAGACGCTGGCCGACGACCCGCGCGAGCCGCTGGCGAACGTGAAGTACTTCTCCTCCACCTTCGACGCCATCCACCCCCGTACCGTGCACACCCTGCTCAAGGCGTCGCGCCGCAAGGGCCGGCGCTTCGCCCAGGCCTACGGGCAGAGCGAGGTCGGCCCGATCGCCGCGCGCACCTACTCCCTCAAGGACGGCGCCGACTTCAACGGCCGCTGCGTGGGGGTGCCGTTCCCGGGCATGACCGGGGTGCGGGTGGTCAGCCGCAACGGCGCGCCGGTCACCCGGGAGAACCCCGGCTTCATCGAGGTCAAGAGCGACGGGCGGATCGTCACCTATCTCGGTGAGCACCAGCGCTGGCAGAAGCAGGTCAACGACGGCTGGTGGCGCATGGGTGACGTCGGCTACCGCACCCGGTGGGGCTGCCTGCACCTGCTGGACCGTGAGGTCGACGAGATCCCGGGCGTGCAGTCCACGCTGGAGATCGAGGACAAGCTGTTCACGCGGCTGCCGGAGCTGGTGGAGGTCATCATCATCGCCGGGCCGGACGGGCGGGCGGTGCCGGTGGTGTGCACGCGCGACGACGCGCCGCTGGATCCGCTGGCGTGGAAGAGCGCGGTGATCGACCTGCCGGCGCTGGGCGATCCGGTCCAGTGGCGTCTGGAGGACCTGCCGCAGACCGCCACCACCAAGATCAAGCGTCTGGAGCTGGCCCGCCTGCTGGCCGCAGCACCCCAGTGACGGTGAGCGCGCGTACCGGCCGGGCGGCGTTCGGGCGTGCCCGGCCGGGCCGCGCCCGCCCGGCCGCGACCGGAACCCGCACCCGACCGGCCCGCCTCTCCGGGGGCTGGCCCCGCACCCGGCCGGCCCGCCTGCCGGGGGCCGGCCCCGCACCGGGCCGGCCCGCCTCTCCCCCGGCGGACCGGCCCCGCCCTCCCCCGAGGGCCGGTCCCCGCCGCCCTGCCTCCCCTTGTCCTTTCCTGCTTGTCGCCGGTGGCCGGCCGGCCGCGAACGTGGTGCGCCGGCCGCCGGCCACCCCCTGCCCAGAAACGGAGTTTCCGCATGAGCAGCACCCTCGAGGTGTGCATCATTGGTGCCGGCCCGCGCGGGCTGTCGGTCCTGGAACGGCTGCTGGCCAACGAGCGCCGCAGCCCGGCGCACAGCGCGGTCACGGTGCATGTCGTGGACCCCTCGGCGCCCGGCGCCGGCACCGTGTGGCGCACCGAGCAGTCGCAGCACCTGCTGATGAACACGGTGGCCTCGCAGATCACCGTGTTCAGCGACGACAGCGCCAGCATCGACGGCCCCATCGAGCCCGGCCCCAGCCTGCACGAGTGGGCGCAGGGTCTGGCGCTGCTGGGTGACCCGGCCGAGCTGGACGCCGGCGTCGTCGCCGAGGCGCGCCGGCTGGGCCCCGACTCCTATCCCACCCGTGCCTTCTACGGCCGCTACCTGCGTGACTGCTTCGAACGCATCGTGCGCGGCGCGCCGGCCCATGTGGAGGTGCGGGTGCACCGCTCGCGGGCGGTCGCCGCGGCCGACACGCACGGGGTGCCCGGCGGCCCGCAGGGCATCCGCCTGGAGAACGGCACCCGGCTCAACGAGCTGGACGCCGTCGTGATGGCCCAGGGCCACGTCCGGGCCCGGCTGTCGGCGCGTGAGGCGCGCACGGCGAGCCTGTCGCGCATCCACCACCTCACCTACGTCACCCCGGCCAACCCGGCCGACCTGGACCTGAGCGGCATCGAGCCGGGGCAGAACGTGCTGCTGCGCGGGCTGGGCCTCAACTTCTTCGACCACATGGCCCTGTTCACGCTGGGCCGCGGCGGCCGTTTCGAGCGGGCGGCGGGCGGCGGGCTGGTCTACCGGCCCTCCGGGCAGGAGCCGAAGATGTACGCGTTCTCCCGGCGCGGAGTGCCCTACCACGCGCGCGGCGAGAACGAGAAGGGCGCCACCGGCCGCTACTTCCCGCGTCTGCTGACGGCCCAGTACATCGCCGGGCTGCGCGAGCGGTCGGCCGGCGGGCGGCCGGTCACCTTCGGCGAGGATCTGTGGCCGCTGATCTCCCGCGAGGTGGAGAGCGTCTACTACGGCGCGCTGCTGGTGGAGCGCGGACAGCCGCAGCTGCGGGAGGAGTTCACCGGGCGGCTGCTGGAGCTGGCCCCGGACGCCGATCCCTCCGCCCTGCTGGACGCCTACGGCATTCCCGCCGCCCAGCGCTGGGACTGGGAGCGGCTGTCGCGGCCGTACGGGGAGCGGGTGTTCGCCGATCGCGCGGACTTCACCGGCTGGCTGCTGGGCTATCTGCGCCGCGATGTGGAGGAGTCCCGCAAGGGCAACCTCAGCGGTCCGCTCAAGGCCGCCCTGGACGTGCTGCGCGACCTGCGCAACGAGATCCGGCTCGCGGTCGACCACGGCGGCCTGGAGGGCAACTCCCACCGTGACGACCTGGAGGGCTGGTACACCCCGCTCAACGCGTTCTTGTCGATCGGCCCGCCGGCCTCCCGCATCGAGGAGATGATCGCGCTGATCGAGGCGGGCGTGCTGACGGTGACCGGGCCGGGCACCCAGGTCCGTATCGACACCACCGCCGGCATCTATGTGGCGACGTCGTCGGCGGTGCCGGGCGAGCCGGTGCGGGCCACCGCGCTGATCGAGGCCCGGCTGCCCGAACCGGACCTGCGCCGCACCGACGACCCGCTGCTGCAGCACCTGCTGGACACCGACCAGGCGACGCCGTTCACGATCGCCGGCACCGGCGGCTCCAGCTACCAGACCGGCGGCCTCGCGGTCACCGAGCGGCCCTACCGGCTGCTCGACGGCCGCGGCCGCGCCCACCCGCGGCGCTTCGCCTACGGCGTGCCCACCGAGTCGGTGCACTGGGTGACCGCGGCCGGTATCCGGCCCGGCGTCGACTCGGTGACCCTGGGCGACTCCGACGCGATCGCCCTGGCGGTGCTGGCGCTGCCGCCGGTGGCCCATGTGCCCGACGGGGTACGGCCGGTGGACACCGACAGTGAACTGTCCGGGGTGATCGTGTGAGCCTCCCGCCGGGAGGAGCGAGCGACGTGGGGCTGCTGTCACCGGTTCGGGCCGGCACCCCGGTGGAGGCGGCCACCGGCGACCAGGCGTGGCTGCAGGCCATGCTGGACGCCGAGGCCGCCCTGGCCCGGGCGCAGGCGTCGCTGGGCACCGTGCCGAAGGAGGCCGCCGCGAGCATCTCGGCGGCCGCCGACGCGAGCCGCCTGGATGTGCGGGCTCTGGCGCTGGCCGCCCGGGAGACCGCCAACCCGGTGGTCGGCCTGGTGAAGGCGTTCACCGCGGTGGTGGCCGAGGCCGACCCGCACGCCGCGGAGTACGTGCACCGCGGTTCCACCAGCCAGGACGTCTTCGACACCGGCGCCATGCTGGTGGCCGGCCGGGCGCTGCGCATCATGCGGGCCGACCTGACGCGCACCGGGCGCGCACTGGCCCGCCTCGCCGCCCGGCACCGCGACACGCTCACCGTGGGCCGCACCCTGGCCCTGCACGCCGTACCGACGACGTTCGGGCTGAAGGCGGCGGGCTGGCGCCGGCTGGTCCTGGACGCCGAGGCGCGTCTGGCCGCCGTCCAGGAGGGCGGGCTGCCCGTCTCGCTGGGCGGGGCGGCCGGCACGCTGGCCGGCTATCTGGAATACGCCGCCCTCGACAACGACAACGGCGCGGACGACAACAGCGACGGCGACGGCAGTGGCGGCGGCGGTGATGGCGGTGGGCGGCAGACTGATCCGGGCGCCTACCTGGATCGGCTGGTCGACGCCTTCGCCGCCGAGACCGGGCTGGCGCGGCCCGTGCTGCCCTGGCACGCGCTGCGCACCCCCGTCGCCGACCTGGCCTCGGCGCTGGCCTTCACCGCCGGTGCGCTCGGCAAGATCGCCGTGGACGTGCAGTCGCTGGCCCGCACCGAGGTCGGTGAGGTCGCCGAGCCCGCCGTGGAGGGCCGCGGCAGCTCCTCCGCCATGCCGCACAAACGCAACCCCGTGCTCGCCACCCTGATACGCAGCGCGGCGCTGCAGGTGCCGGCCCTGTCCGCGGCGCTGACGCAGTGTTTGATGGGTGAGGACGAGCGGTCGGCCGGCGCCTGGCACGCGGAGTGGCAGCTGCTGCGCGAGTGTCTGCGGCTGAGCGGCGGCGCGGCGCACACCGCGGTGGAACTCGCCGAAGGGCTTCAGGTCCGGCCCGAACGCATGCGCACCAACCTGGACATGACCGGCAGTCAGATCGTGTCGGAGCGGGTGGCCGCCCGTCTCGCCCCGCTGCTGGGCAGGGCGGCCGCGAAGAAGCTCCTCACCGAGGCCGCGGACACCGCCGAGGCGACCGGCCGGCCACTGGCCGAGGTGTTGGCCCGCCTGCCGGGCCTGCCCGCCGGCGCCGGCGGCCGGCTGGCCCGGCTGTGCGATCCGGCCCACTACACCGGAGCGGCCGGCGCCCTCGTCGACCGCGCGCTGCAGCACTGATCCCCCTACCCCCACCGCCACCCCCCTTGGGGGGGGGGGGGGGGGGGGGGGGGGGGGGGGGGGGGGGGGGGGGGGGGGGGGGGGGGGAGGGGGGGGGGGGGGGGGGGGGGAGGGGGGGGGGGGGGGGACCAACCCCCCCCG